>CAZXTJ010000159.1:0-14094 GCA_964643655.1 uncultured bacterium | reverse complement strand
GGTGCATATGTAGGAGCTACAGCATAAGTTGGCTGTCTAGTTGGACGAGGAGCTCTCGTCGGTTTTGGTGGTTTAGTAGGCCTTGGCCTTTTAGTAGGTCTGCGCGTTGGTTTTTTCGTGGGCTCTGGAGTTGGCTCAGGTGTAACAGCATCAGTCGCTGGCAACTGCTTGTGTAAACTCCTGGCAACGGCTTTTATCTTTGCCCGTAGCTCTTTGTTCTTTTCCAATCTAGCAGCTTTGAACACTGCCCTAACCTGCTCGATGTTTGACCCAATTGATTCCAGCACCGTCAAAGCACCCATTCGTACATTGACTTCCTCTTTGGGTTTGAGAGCCAACTGCATTATGGAGTGGCGTATGGCATCAGCACCAGCTTCGTTGAGCAAACGATTTGCTTCATCTGCAAACTCTCCACCTTCACCCATTTTAGCCACAATGGGCCTCAGTGCATCAGGGCCACCAATGGAAATGAGAGCAGACATGGCATGGAAGGGTAAAACAGGATCATTGGCCGACAGAGCTTTGGCCAGTGAAGGTATGCCCTGTGGTTCCCCTCTTTCACCAAGCGATTGAACAGCAGCTGCCTGAACCATTTTATCGGGATCATCAACGAGCTCGATTATCGTAGTCAGAGCATCTGGCGAATCCATCGTTCCCAAACGGCGACAAGCTTCACTACGAATGAAGGGATCTTTGTCTCTAGCTTTTTTAATGAGAGTGCCCAAACCCATCTTGGAAAAATCCGGAGGTGGTGGTGGGCCGCTCTGGCCACAAGCAGACAACAAGAAGCAACAAGACAAGAACAAACAACCAAAGAGCAGTCTGTTCATTTTAGGCCTTCTAAATCGTGTCCAAGCGTCCATCTACTTTTAAATACAGATTTTCGATTGATAACTCTTCTTTTATATTCGTAGCACAGTCTACAAGATTTGCCATCTTTGTTCTCAATTCAGCTTCCGAACTGGAACCGTAAAGAACCATATAGACGGCCACATCTTCACCAACTTCAACGCCTGCAGGTGCTGTCTGCGCTGCTTTTGAATAGTGGAGGAGTTCTGGGCAGCGATGGTGAGCTTTATTGATGACTTCTTTCGCTTTGTCACCGTCCATCGCCGCAGTGATGGGTACGTACAATTCAACGGTACGCCCCGTCTTGAGCTTCTGCGACAGTTCAGTCACCTTCTGCGAGAAAGCACTACTCGAAGCCTTTTCTGTGGCCAACGCACTCTCTTTCAGAACGTCACTACCATCTGGCAGAATACAAACGTCTACGCCCAAATCCTCAGGAATTGACGGATCCTCATCATCGGCCTTCTTCATGAGAACCAATTTGACACGAGACATATCAACGTTGGCCGGTCCCAAAATCATTCTTTCGAATTGCCCCAATGTGCCCTTCAAGTCACTGTTGCTTGCAGGAATTAACAGCATTACGCCCTCGGCAGCCTTGATGATGTCTCGATTGACGCCAGCAATAGTAGAAGAGGAATCGATGACGATGACATCGACATGATCACGCAAAGCCTGGAAGGGAACGTGATAATGAAACTCTTGTAACATTGGCCCCCCCTTAGTTTGGGGTGGAAGCAAATGAAGCTTGGGTTTCACTTCACGAAGAAGTTTGCTTGCATCAATCCGACCTGTTGCGACGAGAGGAGAGGCAATATCTGCCTGCTCTTCTAATGCAAACACCTTGGCCAAACTATCACTACTCAAATTGGGATCAAAGAGAGCAACCTTGTCTTCACCCATATTGGCAAGGGCATAACCAATATTGGCCGCCAGCGTAGTCTTACCTATGGAAGGCTCCATGGATAACAAGACAAAAACTTGAGCAGCACCTCTTTCTGTACCTGCCACGTTGCTGTGGGCAAGCCTGAGGCTCAGAGTTTTGATGATGTCCAGGGCAATACCCACGTTCTTGCGACAGACATCTTCGAAATCTTCTTTCGTCAATCCAAAAACGCGTGTGTCGGCTATTGAACGCACCGATGCAGAGCGAGGGAGCCCCGTCAACAAGGCCATTTCACCGAAATAATCGCCCCGCCGCAAATGGGCGAGCACTTGGCGTTCGCCTTCTGATTCGATGAAAACCTCAATAATTCCATTAGTAATGATGAACATCGATTGGCCTGGATCACCTTTGCGACATATGACGTCACCACGGCGAAAACCCAGTTCTGCCCCGCGAGAGGCTATCTCTTCCAAGGCTGAAGCATCTAAATTCTCGAAGAGAGATACACCAGCAAGAAATTGTGCAAGTTCTTCAGGCACCGAACATCCCCTCCATAATCATGTATCCACATGGAACATGCGGTAGGGCTATTTTACTAGATTACTACCTAGTTTTTGTAGAACCTACGGAACTTGATGGCAGTTCTTTTTGTATCGCAATTACCAAGGAGCCATTCAGCACAGAGGAAAAGGAGGTCTTTGCGTACACTTGGCTCTTGAATGCTTTCGAAACCGAAAGCGAGGGCTATTGCCCTGAAGCTTCAAGTTTTGACGAGGAGAGCAGCGCAGTCGCCTTCAATCCCATCGTAGCGTAAAATCGGCACTGCATCAGCTCCGGCAGGAGTAATGAGATCAGGCCTAATTTCGCCATCAGTGGTTTTTTCCCGCAGCTGGAAATTGAATGAAGAAAAGTCAGGATCTCCTGCTTCACCCTTGAGAACCAATGACCCAGCGTCGTCAGCTTTGTACTGCAAAGTGACGTAATATCTAAGTAAGTCTGTCTTGTGAGCACTCTTGGCCAAATCGTTGCCAACGAGCAACAACTTGCCACCATCACTGAGCAAACCCAAAAGTGCAATCTCTTCTTTGCGCCCAATAGCATGGCTCTCTTTGTCTTGAGGAAGACAACGGATGACAGGCCTCTGAAGGTGTTTGCGCAGCTCTTCCTCTGGAATGACCCCGCTGACTGCCATATCCCAAACAACTGGTTCGTAACCTGCGGCTTTGGCTGCTTCAACAGTGAGGGAACCAGACTCCAAGGCCATATCAGGAACAACTATCAGCACCTTCTGCGCCGTTTGACCACCTTCGTTGAGAAGGTTGTCTATATGTTCACGGATGACGTCTTCGTGAGCCGAACCGATAGTGGAATTCAGTTCACCTGAACGTTTCAGGAAAAATGCCCTGGGGATGGAAGGAACGCCATAAGTGCGTGTTACTTTCATCGTAGAGTCTATGACTACTGGGAATGTGAGACCATGCTCTTCGATGAAAGATGTGACAACATCAACCTTTTCGCGCACGCTGACTGCAAGAATGCGCAACTTGGCATAAGCCTCTTCTTGAGAGAGCTTCTGCAGTAAAGGTAGCTCTATTTTGCAATGAGAACAATCTGTGCGGAAAAAAACGAGCAGAGTCGGCCCACTATTGAGCGTCTCCTGCAAAGAGACAGGTAATCCATTGACATCATCAAGGGTGAATGGATGGGCAATCTGTCCTGGCTGCAGCAAATCACCGGCAAGACAAGAACAGGAAAAAATCAATGTAAGGGCTATGAGGCTGAGGGGCACTCTAATTGAATACATGGCTCCTCCAATACTTTAAAGTGCACGAAAAAAGCTTAAAACTATAGCAATTTCGTAGACATTCGACAAGTACCAAAGCCCGATGATTATTCCTGGCCTGTTTTTATATAGTGATAAGTAGACCAAATCTTATGACAAGCTAGCCGACACAACTCAAGAATAAAAAGTGCGAAAAAGGCAAAGCTAATCATAGCCAGAATGTGATCAGCTCCGAGATTCGCTTGCCATTTTTCTTCTGGAAACTTTGTCTGAGCGCGAGCAAGCAGTTTTTGATTTTCAACTCTGGCGGCAGCCAGCTCCTGCCTTGGAGGTAATCCAGCTTCTCCACTGAGACCTTGAATGGAGCCGTGGTGTGTACAGAACAAAGTGTCCTTTACCAAATGGTATCGGTTTCCGCTTTCAGGGCCACCACCAGGATCTTTAATGGCCTCGCTCAAATAGCCTTCTTCTTGCAAACGCTGCAGAAGTTCGGAATTGATAGTTTTGACTTCAACTTTATGGTCCAAATTGAACATTTCAATAGCACCGGCAAGTATCTTCTGGTTTGCATAACAAGCTCTTTGGCGAGCACGCTCAGGAGCTGGTCGAAAGCCTGGAATTGCCATCACAGAAAGTAGAGCAAAAACGAAAGCCAAAAGGCCGAATATTGCGAGATAACTCGTCTTTTTCTGAGCAGGAGAATTTAGTTTTTCTTTCATACTTTTAGAGTACCTTATTGCTGCATATCGATTGACACACATTTCTTAAGATTGTGCTAAAACGCGTGATATGCTCTTTAAAAATGCACTTGAGGTAGTTTAGGTAGGCCTTTGTCCAGGAAAGAAAAAATCACTCACTATTTATTAGTGTTCCTGCTGTTTTCGCTCTTTTCTGTGCAAGTAATTGAGCTAATCTACCACCATTCTCTGACTTACGATGAGCATGCTCATGTTGCCTCTGGTCACGTGTATATTCGCAACGGGAAGTTCCCTGGCGGCTGGCTGAATCCTCCTTTTGGACAGACTTTGCTTGGTCTACCCTATGGACTTGGTTGGTACGAGTACGACCCTGTATCGGCTATCCCACCAGTAGCTGCTAGAGTCGTGAATCTCTTGCTAGGGCTGCTACTTGGTTTTGGTATTTATTTGTTTTCACGATGTCTATATGGTCCTTGGGGAGCTCTACTTTCCTTGGCTGTTTACTGTCTTTCTCCATTGTTGGTTGCCTATTCATCCATTGCGACGACTGATATGCCTGTATCTGTATTCCCTCTCTTTTTCCTTTTTTTCTTATACCTTTCCAATCGAATGAATAGGCTACTCTTGCTCGTCCCTGCCGGTGCTTTTCTTGCCCTGGCAGCAGCATGTAAAAACAATGCACTCATCATTGTTGTCATAGCTCCTTTTCTTTTACTCACCAAGGCGGTGATTAAAAAGGAAAAAATGAGTCGACTGCTTCTAGAGCTCTTTGTCTTGTTTTTTGTTGCTTGGTTTGTATTCTGCTCGACTCATTGTTTCCATGGCTGTTTTACCAGAAAACCTCAAATATCCTTTGCCCCTTTGCGTTTGCTTGCCCCCATACTGCCAACTAAAGCTGTCGAAAGTGTTGCCAGCCACTTGGGGGTAGCAGCAGAAGGGCGAGAAGTCTATTTGTGGGGCAACTTCAGCGTAGGAGGATTTTGGTATTATTATCCTCTTCTAATGTTGATGAAGACTCCTATGGGGACTCTCTTTCTCTATCTGCTCTGTATGTTTTTCTTGTTCCGTACGAGTAAAAAAGAGCTATTCGGTGACAAGCTCTTTATCTGGTTGCCAGCTTTTCTTTATTTTTTCCTGACAGTTCTCATTAATGCCGAACAAGTGGGATTGCGTCATCTCATGATTTTGCATCCCTTTCTTTTTGTCGCTCTGGGAGTTTTGGGTAAAAAGGGAGAAGACTCTCTTCGCCTGCGTCGTTTGATCTTTGCGGCTTTGCTAGTAAATGTTGTTTCTCTCTTTTACGCTCGCCCTCATCAGATGAGTTATTTCAATGAAGTGACCTGGGCACTGAACGATACACTAGTCCCTGTTGGAGGACCAGATGTTGACTGGGGTCAAGATGACAAGGTTCTAGAAGAGTACTTAGAAAAGCTAGGACCCGAAAAAAAGGTAACTGTGCTCCCTTTCCCGCGTCATGTGCCAAGGCCAGGCACCTTTGCCGTCAACGTACAGGCCAGTGTGCTTGGCCCCTTTTTCCCTTTTGAACAAAGGTACGATTGGCTCCAATACTTCAAACCAACGGAACGTGTGGGCAATAGTTGGTTTATCTACCACATCCCCAAAGAACGCCTTCTTGCATTGGCCCAAAAACCCAGAGATGACGTTGAAGCCCACAAGATTTTTCTCGAATACCACTACTGGAATGGCCGTTATCAAGAGGTTTTAAATCACGTGGCAAAGCTGCAAACGACCTCACCACCTCTGAGATTTTTGCAGGCTAAGGCACAGATACTCAGTGGAAACTACAAAGCGGCTGAACAAACATTAAGTTCAATCGAAAAAGCTCGAGATTCGTTACGTACCTTTGGCCCTTGGCTTAAAGTCGCCAAAGCTTTGTCCAAGAAAAAGGAAGATCTGTATGCAGAAGTGTTCCTGTTACTTCATATGATGGATAGACCGCTCACAGATGGCTTGATCCATCGTCTTCACTCAGAATATGTAAGGCAACAGCCCAATGAGGGTTTGGTTGCTTTGGCTAAGGCTTTTTACGCCATCGATAAGCATGACTATGAAAAAGCTCTTTCCCTAGTAAACAATCACGCAAAAGCGAAAACCCGCCCTGTTGGAGACAAGATAAAAGCTCTGGCAGAAACAGGCTTATTATTAAGGGAAGCCACTTTTAAAAAACTAACACCTGCCCTAAAGACATCCGTTGTTTGGGAGAGTCTCAAACTAAAAAAAGGACCTGATGAAACTTGGCAGAGAATGTTAGCTCTCTACAAAAAGTACCCCAACAATTATGAGGTTATTCGACGCTTGAATATGTTCCACATGCTGCGCCGAGGTTTTTCTTCCTTTGACGTACGTTATGACACAGGTGCTAACCTGCTCTTTGACCGTATAGATATTAAAAGACAGCTTTATGTGCCAAATGGTTCTAAAGCCTTAAGGAGATGATATGGCCAAAAACGAGATGTTAGTCCTTTGGACACTCTTGCAAAACCTCATCTTAGGCGGTGTCCTTGCCCTTCTCGTCCGTGGCCTCTACCAAAGGTGCAATCGTTCCATCGCTGCAAGAGATAGCTTTAGCTCGCTCTTCCCCTTGCTGACAATTACCACAATCATAGTCATCTTTGTCGTCAAGTCATCTTTGGCTCTATCTCTTGGTCTCGTGGGTGCTTTGTCCATCGTTCGATTTCGAGCAGCCATCAAAGATCCTGAAGAGTTGGTCTACCTCTTCTTATGTATAGCCGTCGGTTTGGCCTTGGGTGCTGATCTAAAGATACATGCTCTCGTTGGCACTCTTATCTTTACAGTCTTCGTCTGTTTGACCAACTACCTGAGCGGAAATAAAAGGGTGAGATCTCTGCTCGTGACGATTAGCGGCAACAACGAAGATTTGTTCAAAGATACTCCAGCAAAACTCCATGACTTTCTCAAAGAACATCTAGGCCAATACCAACTACAACGTTTGGAAACAGAAGAGAAAAAAACGCAGATACGTATAGTCATTGGCAGCAGAGAGGATGGGGAAATACTCTCTGTTGTGGGAAGAATCCGTGAAGAACTGCCCAAATGTACTGTCTCTTATGTGAATCTCTCGGCTGACATTTAGGACAAACATGTCTTTATTAGAGTGTGGTCCATACACTGAGCCCCTTTTCCGGCGCGAGATTAAATACCTCGTCAAGAGACACGAAATAGAGGACATTCGCTCCATTTTTAGAACTAACTTTCAGCCTCTCTGGTACAACAATGAGACTTCTTTGGTGCACTCCATATATTTTGATACTTTTGATTTCGATTTGGCCCGAGCCTCCATAAATGGAGTTGCTAAACGTTGCAAGATTAGGCTGCGGTGGTACGATTCTCCCCTACCAAAGGAAGAAGTCTTCCTCGAACACAAAAGGCGCGACAGCGAAACGACAGGCAAGAGCAGGCAGAAACTAAAGCTCAATAAGAGTCTGAATGGAATGACTTATGACGACTTACTCTGTGAGTTACGAGACTCTTTAGAAGCTAGCTCCTACATACAGCAGATTTCCCAAGCCGTCACTTTGGTCAGTTACGAACGAGAGCATTATCAATCAACTAACTTACCAATGAGATTGACGCTGGACTATGACATCTCTTGTGTCGCACAGGGTATGACTGTAAAAACTGAATTTCCTCAAGAGCTCCCAGAGCTTGCCGTCGTGGAAGTAAAGGTGCCAGCAGACTTCACTGGAAATATAGAAGAGCAGCTGCAGCCCCTATCTCTTCATCGTTCACGCTGTTCCAAATATCTGCGTTCTTTATCGCTTCTGGGGCTTCCATGAGAGAGAAAAAACTTGAGCTACTTTGTTTGTCTCTTATGTTGGTGGCTCTACCATCTTTGTTGGCCGAAGAGATTCCTTTGCTCGTACCTGCCAAAAAGGGAGTTGGAGGACTGAGACGAGTCCTGGCCCCTCGTGCTTTGGGTAACAAGATTAGGGAAGTCAAACTCACCTTATCAGAAGAACAGAAGAAGTTTTTCGCCCAAAAAACTGGATGGTACAAAAACAGAAATGTGCCACAGGAAATAGATGTTTCTTTCGATGACAGCAAAAAGGTCAGAGCCACAATCAAAGCTCATGGTCGTTCGACCTTGGCCTATACGAAAAAGAGCTTTGCCCTCAGACTTCATCACAATTTCCTGACGACAAAGGTCTGGCTGGACAAGTTTTTCCTACTCAGTATGGTCACAGACGAACATGGCTTCGAGATGTTTTTCTGTAATCAAATCTTGGCCAAAATGAGACTCTTCCCCAATCATTTTCAGTTTGTACGCCTTTCCATCAATGGCAATGATCATGGCCTGTACCTTCTCGTGGAGAGAACAGAAGATGCCATCAGGCGTACATGGCCAAATGTCTTGGCTATCTACCGCCGTCGAACGCAACAGAATTTCGAGAAAGTATGGCTAAGAAATGAATATGAAAAGGTAGATGAAAGAGAGACTTTTGACATTGATCTCAATGCCTACATGCATTGGTTGGCTTTTAACAGCCTCATTCGCAACCGCGACATTCTCGATGAACTGTTTTTATACAAAGTGTGGACTCCTGCCAAAGCTCATGGTTTCTGGAAACCAGTGGCTTGGGATTATGACGACACTATGCGACCACAAAAGGATAGTGCCTTCTCGTCACCAGTACTTTATGGCTGCGAAAGTGAGTGGGACCGACAAATCAATTCATCACCACGGCTGTTCTTCCGCTATTGCAGGATATTAAAACGGCTTTTGACTCTCTTTCTCACACCAGAGGCACTGAAGAGAAGACTGATGGCCTGTTACGCTGAATTGCAGTCAATAGACCCCAAAGGTGACAGAAAAAGAGCAATAGAGAAATATCTTCGACAACTCCTCTCTAGACGAGCAGAATTACTGGCCAAGATAGACACTTTGGGACAGTAGTTACAAAATCCTTACAATCTATTGACCTCCAAGTGACGACGAAGGGCCAAAAGGGAACTATCATTTAATTTGGAAGTATTTCTAAGATTGTTCCTCGCAGGGGCGTCATATGTTCGAGGGGTCCAATACAGTACAATGAAGTTAAGGTCACCACGTTTTTAGGAGGTTCACCATGAAAAGGATAGGTTTAGTAGCTGGTGCGGCTGTAGCACTGCTTCTCATTATCGCAGCTGGCGGTTTCCGCGTTAGTTTTCCCTCTTGGGTCGCTATACCGACAACTCCCCAACCTCCTGTAGTAGTACCTGACAAACCTGTCATTGATGTAACTCACTCGCTACCTTCTTCAATGGTCGTAGGTGATGCTTTGTCCCTAGATCTACAATTGACTCACAGCAAATTGCTCAAAGGTGGACCAGGTGAGGTTTACCTGGTGGCCCTCCTCGAAGCAAAAGCCATTGATGAGCAGCGTGGTGACCGACCTCCACTCAATATTTCGCTCGTCATCGACCGATCGGGCTCTATGGAAGCTCGCGGCAAGATGGATCAGGCAAAACAAGCTGCCAAGCGTATTGTGAAGCGACTTTCAGCTGACGATCGTATTTCCATCGTCGCTTACTCCACAGACGCCGAAGTTCTACTTCCCTCTAAAGCCCCCACCAATTTGGATGAAATCTTCCGTATCATCGACGATATCGAACCAGTTGGAGCAACAAATCTCTCTGAAGGACTACAGCTGGGACGACGAGAAGTGGAAAAACACCTCTCTAGCAAAGCAATTAACCGTGTTTTGCTGCTATCTGATGGTAAAGCCAATATGGGGATCAAAGATCCTCGTAAGTTGGCTGAATTGGCACAAACTATCGTCCAGAGTGGTGTGACCGTGACTTGCCTTGGCTTGGGCAAAGATTTCAATGAAGATTTGATGTTGGACATAGCTGAATATGGCCGAGGAAACTTCTATTTCATCGAAAGGTCAGATCAGATCCTCAACATCTTCCAAAAAGAACTAAAAGGTCTGCTGGCAGCAGTAGCCAAAGATGTCGAGTTGGTCATCAAACCAGGGGCAGACGTATCCATCGAACGTGTTTATGGATATCGACCCAGTTTCTCCAAATCACAGGTTTCCATCCCTCTCGGCTCTATCGCCAGTGGTCAGAAACGCAAAATTGTCATGAAACTCAAGGTAACTACTGGCAAAGCTGGTCCTTTGGCCATAGCCGATGCTGAATTGAACTATGAAAACCTCATCAGCAAAAACAAAATCAGTGATAAAGCCATTGTTGGACTTGCAGTGACAGAAAAACCTGCCCTCGTTGACTCAGGTCGCTCGAACAAAGCATTGGCCAGAGCAGAAGCAGTAGTTGCTGCCGAAAACCTCAATGAAGTAGTGGCCAATGTAAAAGCAAAGCGTGATGGCCAGGCTGCCAAAATGCTGAAAGAACAAATCGAGGCAACAAGAACACGTAACCGCATTTACAATGACCAGTATCTGAATGCTCAAGTACAACAAATGGAAACAATTCTCGACGACATCGAACAAGGTAGACTAAATTCAGAAAGACGCGCTATCGTCGTCAAACAAGGTAAGACTCAGTCATATTTGATGATGCGGTAAAGGAAAAGACAGTGACCGACCTAGTCAAGGTAGGCTCCATTGAGGCAAAAGATCAGGTTGGTCTAACGAGAACCATATTGGCTCTGAGCGGAGCTTCAGCAATCTTTAGATTGTTGCTACAGCTCACATCGGGAATTTGGGCAGCGCTTCCCGGCGCTGCCTTTCTCGTTCAATTCGTCCCCCATGTCCTCTTTGCTTATTTCTTGTACGCAGCCATATTGATGGCCTCGCACCGCAAACCCAATTCTGTAGCAGAGGTGGGTTACCCTGCTCTTGCTGGTGGAGCCATGGGCCTTTGTTTCCAGTCTTACCCCATTCTTGCAATCCTCTTGTTTGGCGGCATTTTGGGTCTAGTCGTGCCCCGTGGGCAAGTCGACTTCAGTCGGCGTTTGAGCACTGCAGCAGCCGTTTCGGTAACCTGTCTAATTGGCTCCTTTGTGTTCGGTGCTCTGGGCAATATTGCAGCATTGGGTAAGCTGTTACCTGATTTTCTCGCAGGCGGTCTCATGGGTGGCATTTTTGGCTTTTATGTTGGTGTTGGTGCCCTTCCTGAACATCTGCAGTTGACCTCAGATCCCGTACGAATGGCCTATGAAGAAGCTCGTCGTGAGCTGACAGGGCCACTGCTCGATAATGCAGCCCGCTGTTGGGCCATGTATCAACGTATCCTCAAGAGTGCTGCACCCAATCTCTTCCCAGACAGCGAAGATTACAAAGAGTTTCGCTCCAATTTGGCCGACATTCTGCTCAATACCTTCGATTTGAGCCGCAAATGGCAAGAGGTAGAAAGTTATCTAGCCCGCATTGATAGAGCTGATTTGGACAGAAGACGGGAAGATGCGCAGAAAAAGTTGGAAGCTAGCAGTGACGAAGTTGCGTCCACTCAGTACTCACGTATCATTGAAGCTCTAGACAGAAGACGAGCAGATTTGGATAAGTTGGGACAGGCAAAAGAACGAGTAATGTCTCGCCTAGAATATTATTTCACTGTCCTCGAAGACTTGCAGCTCTCAACGGTCCGTCTCAAGTCTTCCACGGCACAAGCTGATTCTGTTGCCTGTACAGCGCTTTTCGAGCAAATGGAAGACCTGTCCAAAGATTTGAAAGCAACATCTTCGACGCTAGATGAGTTAGCAGCTACGCAACCACAACTAATAGAAGACAAAGCTACTGACTAGCTTTTGCTTTTTCCACAGATGTGCAATTGACCACAACTGCATCAAAATGGCGTTGGGTCGTCTGTGTTCCTTTGATGGTGACAATATCGCGAACCTTGATATGCGATAGGTCTGTTCCTTTGGGAAATTTGCCAAGATAATATCTGTGGCCATGAGCAAGAGTCATAGTCGATTTACGTCTATCAATAAATCTTACGCGACACGTCAGTGAGACTTTTTTGCCAGCTACGACAGGCTGTTCTGTTGGTTTGGTCGAACCTCTTCCAGGACCAAAAAGAGCAGAGATTCCTACGATTACGACTATGAGTACGCCTATTCCTGCAGGAATGAGGTAGCGCGAACCTTCTGGCCACTGGAAACCGCCTGCACTGGCGGAAACTGCTGGCGCTTTTTCACCACCGTCACGTTTTTTCTTGTCACGCAGGCGTCGGCCCCGTCTTTTTCCCTTTTTGGGCAAAATGTCCTTGATGGCATCCATGTCCCAGCGACTTTGTTCGAAGTCCACATTTTTGGGCGGAGATGTCGGTTCGATGGCTTTTCTCGCTTGTTTGCTCAGCTCTTGTACTCGACTGGGCTCGAGAGCATATTTCTGCGTCAATGCATCGAGGGCAAATTTGTAACACAGTCCTTTTTCGCGACCAGCTGTTTCCAAAGACATGGCCAACCATCCCACACTTTCGATGGAGCCATGTTCTGCCAACATTTCACATTCCGTTTTGAGCAAATCGAGAGTTTCCTCTTTCTTCACCATTTCGAGCAATATTTCTTCGACCCAATCAGCATCGGCCAAATGTAAACAGAGACATGCCGAGGCACGGCGACCCTCTTTCGTGGACTTGGACAATTTGACGATGAGATCTTTCGCCGCACCCTCGTCAAAACCCATGAGAGCCTTGATCGTATTTCCTTTTACCCTGTTGTCCGGGTCTTGCAACATAGGGACAAGAATGGGAAAACAAAGGTCATCACCAATCATGTCCAGACCTTCGACAGTGTTGGCGCGAACACGGCTGTCTTCGTGTTTGAGGAAACCTTGCATCAGTGTGATTTGGTTAGCATCTCCGACAGCACCAACGGCTTTGACGAGAGCCGAAATGACAAAAGGATCCTTTTCCTTTTCCAGAGCATCGACAACGAGGGGCAGAGCACGTTTGTCTTGTCGTTCAATTATCTGTTTGGCTACTTCGAGCTTGATCTGTCGGTTTTGCGAAACAAATGACTGTTTGACCTGACCTGCGTCTATCTCTCCTTTGGTGAAAACCTGTGGTTGTTCTGTCGGCTCTTGTGCTTCGAAGGCAGGACGCCATTCGTTGAAAAACTTGCGAGCAAGATACTGGATTTCAGGGTGTTCGTCTTCTGTCATCACCCTTTTGAAGATGCTAAAAATCAAGGGAGTACGGGACATATTGGACAGGCTAATGAGAGCATGTCTCCTCGTCCCCAAATCAGACGAAGTAAGATCGAATTCGAGTTCCTTGATGAGAAACTCGTCCATCTTCTTCGGCATTAGTTCTCAACTTCCAATCTAGTCACCTTCAGGCACGTCCTCGCCACCAGCAAAGAGAACATGTTCAATAACTTCATCGAAGTTTGGTGGCACTTCATTGAATTTCATACCAAAGACGCGGACATCTTTGCGCCTGGCTTTGGGATCAACAATACGGACAACCTCTCCTTTGATCAGTATCTTCTGCTCACCAGGTGACATAAATCCAAGTATTAGTTTTTCACCTATGACCAAATCTTGAACGACCTCAGTGGAGAATCTTATACCGGCACCACCTGGGCTGATGTCCAGCAACACAGCTTGGAACAATTGATGAGAAGCAACACGCACGCAACGAACGGGCAAAGCTGTTTTGACTCGTTCGTGAGTTCTGCCAAGCTCTTTGGTTCTCGTATCCTGCAGACCTTTGACCTCAAAGACGTGTACTGCATCTTGTTTGCCTTTGACAGATACAGAACCTCTGTCTATGGCATGTATCTTATCTTTGACGAGGTTATAAGTTGTCTGGCTGACCAAGACTTGTTCTCGTGTCGTCAAACCCTCGAGACGAGAAGCCAAGTTGACGGCGTCTCCGATGACCGTATATTGCATTCTCTTGGAGGAGCCCAAGTTTCCTGCGACAACAGGCCCTGTATTGATACC
>CAZXTJ010000158.1:0-14099 GCA_964643655.1 uncultured bacterium | reverse complement strand
CTGTTATGGGGAGGTCTTGTGGTCCTCTTTATTGTTGGAGCAGTGTCTAGAGGTCGATAGCAAGTAAGTTGGAGAATGGACACGGCTCCTCCCGGTGCCCTAGCGGGCCCGGAGCGTCGCACGTGTTGCAAAGAAAAACCTCCGGTTTAACCGGAGGTTTTTCCCTTCAGGGATGAACGGTCAGACCGCTCGGTGGTCGCGCACCTTCGTTATCTGCAAACACTCTTCAGGCGTACACGGGCAGCCATATAGTCTTCACGCTGAATGAGAACCATTACACGTTCGACGGTTTTGAGTGTGGCTACATCGTTGTTTTTAATGAGTGAATCTCTAACAGACCAGAGTATTCTTCTCGCTCCATATTCGTCATCTTGTCGCAGCAAACGATAAGCAGAAATCAATTCACTTTTTGTAGTTGTGCTGGCAGCGAATGTAGGAGCAACGGATACGAGAGCAACAAAAATAGCAACGGCGAGAATGATAGGGGTGCGGTTCATTTGTACACCAATCTTTCCTTTTGGCATACAGGCTGGAGTCATTATGAAAAAATTACTGGAAAGCGTCAATCCCCGAAAGTCACTTTTTTCGCCTGTTTGGGGCTTTCTATACGTATAAGAAACAGAGTCGCAGTGCGTATGTGGAGTGCTTCGCTGCCAAAGTGACCTCCTCGTAAGACCCTTTCAACAGCCGAAGCGGGCCCTGTGGGATTGGTCTGCGGTCCTGATGTGTAATAAGATGCTGCATACCAATCATGACACCATTCCACGACATTTCCACTCATGTCATAGCAGCCAGCTGGACTTATGCTATTTGCTCTACCACCTGTGCCGTAGTAATAACCAACAGGAGTCGTATATGGCAGTGACGCATAGAAAACCTCCAGGCAAAAGAATAGCACTCTATCTTCAAAACGAAAACTCGGCATAAAGCAATACACGCGGGAGAAAGAAAAGAGTTGCTGGTGAGATCTTGAGCTCAGAGCAACTTGCTCAACTCACCCAAAAAATGATTCCACCCATCAATGTGTTCCTGCCGCCTCTTTTGATCTTCGTCGGAAGAAACGTAGTGACCATGTTTGAGTGTGACAGTGGCTCCTTCAGGCTTTTCCTCTATAGTGATTTCTACTCTCTTGGGTTCAACAGGGTCGTGATCCCACTGCCAAGTAAAGACCAGTCGTTTGGCTGGTTCGAAGGTTTCAAAGGTGCCTCGTAGATGCCATTTCATTGCCGGCCAAGATAAGTGTAGTGCTCCGCCTGTTCGAGGATCAGTCTTTGCTTCCTGGGGCCACCATTTAGTCAGCTTGTCTGCCTCAGTGAAATGAGAAAAAAGGTCAGTGGCTCTAGCTTTGGGAAAAGAAGCGATGATGATCAAATGAGTGTTTTCAGTCTCTTGAAGATTTATTTCTGACATGGATACCTACCTATCCCTTTCACATTACCACTGGAAGATGTTGCTCTACGCAACAGAATGGCTGTGTGAACTGTAGCTTGGAGCTACAGAATTCCATTTCTTATAAACTCCTATTTCTAAAAGGTTACTAGTGGACAGCTTTTGGGAGGTTTGGCACCAACTCTGCGTTGATTTCATCAATGAAAGGTTAGGTGCTCAAATGAGATTTATTGGATTAGTACTGCTAATGGCAATGGCTAGCTCTACTTGCTTTGCTCAGGGCTCAATGGAGATTCTTGGACAGACTCTTCCCCAGAGGATAGAGAAATTCAAGAACAAAATGGATAAGTTCTTCGAAGGTGAAAGCATCGATGAAAAACTCCTTCGTTGGTACAACAGCGCACTATCGAGTTTGTCGAACAAGAAAGAAGCAAAAGTAGCTACGGCTGAAGACGGTTTTGTCTATGTACGCTCCCGCGGAAATGTGGTCACCAGCAACTTTGATGAAAGGAAGGATCTCTTGTGTGTCACACCGAGCGATTGGGAAAAATGTGACTATCGCAAAGGTAAGAGTGTCTATTCAAAACACTATTACAAACACTTTTTCGCCCAGAACCGCCAATCCAAACCCAAACGTTTGGGGATGGACATTTATGGTTATTCGCGCAAAGCCAAACATCTTGGTGAAGTTGACTTCAGCAATAAAGGGGCTCAGCTGAAGAAGATCCTCAGTGAGTACAATGGTGCCGAGTTTAGTTCTGAAGTATGTGGGAAATCAGTGAAGGAGTTCATTAAGAAAGACATTCGTGACAGTGACGAACAAGCCGCCTTGGTGAAAGTCAAATATCAAGAAAAGAGCCAAGACAGGTTTCAATGGCTTCTGGCTTTCAAGACAGAGGATTGTTACATCAAGCAAGTCGGAGCTAAAGGTGATGAGCTAATCTCAGCGAAAGCAGTTTATCTCGCAGATCTCGATCCACATCTCGGTAAAACGAAAGTGTTCCGTCTCTTTTACCTACCAGTACAAGACGAATTCGCCTTTGAGTACACATACATCAAGAGCCACTCTGCCGCACACAACGCATCAGGGAAAAACATTCTACAGAGCAAACGTTATCTCCACTCAGCCATGCTTTGTGCCTGTAAAATGAGTCCCGTTCGTAGCGTGAAATAGGAGAAACAAATGAAACATTCCATATTGCTCCTCACTTTGCTTTTAGTTCTCAGTTCTAGAAGTAGAGCAGTCGCTGCCACTGCTTTGACAAGAAAAGAGATCGCAGCAGGAAAACAATCTATCGCTCGGTTCAAGAGCAGACTTTCAGAGGCAGACGAAGAAGACCGTCGTTTATACAAAACACTGACAGAAGACGACAAGTTCTTACGTGTCTGGTCACGTTCCATAGCAGACAGAAAAAACACAGCTAAGCTGAAAGCGCTAATACGTGCTAGTCGCAAGCTTAAACTGTGGGCGAATGTTGAGTGGATGTTACAAGCTTTGTCCGAATATGAACCTGGTTCTCCTGCCTATTATCGCCTGAGTGCTCTTTCGAAATACGAACAAGGCAAAGTTTCGTCAGCCTATCACGACGTGGAAGAGGGCATTCGTGAACATCCTTTACATCGAGGTCTACGACGAATTTGGTACTTGATTTACAAAAAACACAAAGAGAAAAAAGGTCCAAAGCTCAAAGATGGAGCTGCTGTCAAAGAAGCCATTAACATTGAGTTATGTGTAGTACGTAGCCGCCTACTGCAAAGCAAACTAAATCACTATCGAGATGAAGGGAAACTGCCACCATCTCTCAGTAAGTGCAAATCACCTAATGAACTAATGTTTCGCTGGCAAGAGTTCTTGAAGCAAGAAGGTGAACTACCAGCCGACTACGAGTTTGACTATGATTGTAAATATGTGTGCCATGAACAGACCGGAGATTGGCTATCAGTGAATTGCCTTACTCATGGCAATCGTTTGTCCAAGCTAGCTACGGGTGAGAAGATTTACCAAGGGAGACTGATAGCTCATGAAGTTGAAGAAACCCTAATCAGGGAAGTAATGATCAGTGAGAGTCAGGTTTATGAGCAAAAGGCTCTCGAGTACTTATTGCTTCGCGAGCTGAAACTCAACAATGCAGATGAAAATAAAGTGCTATCGCTGTTAAACAATCCGGAGGTTTCTTCCTCTGTGCTGAACAGACATCTTCAAGCCATAGTCCACTACCTACGCCGATATAAAGCAAGTAAGAAGCTCGAGACAGCTTTGCAGGAAAAAGCAAGACAGCTCAAAAGAGCCAACGGAACACTTTGTTTGTTAGCTCTATATTGGTGTGGCTCAAAGCCGAAAAAACTCAGTGATGAACAACTGATGTTACTTTTGCCAATGGATGGCGTTCGAGACTTGGTCAAACTACCTGGTGGACGCAGTGATATCGAGAAGTTGATCTACGACACCATGCTCTTGGCAGGCTCTAAAGCTGTCGGCAGATTGAAAAAACTGGCTCGCAAATTGGATTTACCTGGCTCTATGGCTGAGAGTAACTTGAGAAATCACTTCTCGCGTAAAAAGTAGCAGTCAGTCCAGCAGGCTCTTTTCGGAAAGAGCTCTGAACCTGGCTCTTTGTAAGTCATGGCGACGTTTCGTTCCTGTGAAAGGCACTACTATCTCATAGTCCTTTCCTGTTTTGTCATAGTGGAACTCTTTGTTGAAGGTAATCTTTGCTTCCCAGCTCATAGCCTTTGCACTGTCTTGGTTTAGTAGTGGAGTGAAAGTGTAAACACCAGTATCTTTATGCTCGATTGGCAGCCTGACTTGCTCTGTAGAAGTTTTCGCTACAATGCGGCAGAGGTCGACGAGCTTTCCTTTAGAGTTACGTACCTCGAGATTGTAAGCACCATTATGTTCATCAGGCTCGATTTTGCATCTCAATCTATGGGGGAAACAGTAAGCGTCGTTAAATCTGTTGGCAATAGCAATGCGATAGGCTGGCTCTGTTGTCTCAGGTTTTGAGTGTTCAGGATGGCCAAAGCTCTCTCTATAAACAAACCAAGTTTTTCCATCCTTTTCTCCATAACCAACTATACAAACGACATGTATTGCCCATCCGATAGGGACGACATTCTCGACGCCAGCGTACACAATCCCATGTTTATGTAATGCACTTTTGAGGATGGCAGTATTTTTCTCGTATCCACCGACTATGTTAACGTCGAACAGTTCAATCCATTCGCCATCCATGCCATAGTCGGACTTTCCTTTGTAGGACGCAAACTCAGCACCAAGTAAGGGATCTGGATAATCTCGTGGAGGAAGAGGATTGGCCAGGATTTTACAGTAGCCTGCAGGATCCATGGCAATGTGTTCACGAGTGAGCGGATCTGTCTTGATAAGCTTTGACAGTAGGCGAAAATGACTCTCTCCAAGTTCTCTTCTGTAGTAATACTGAGCCTCTAAGGCACGAGGTCTTTCCCCTCTCTCAATCAGCCCGTGAGTGAAGTTGCGATACTCGGGAAACTCTCCCTTTATACCCAACTCGAGGTTCCACCAATCACAAACAGTACTTGCTGCAAAAGACATGCACTTGAAAGAACCAATCCTAATCTCAGGATGAAAGCGCCAATTCTGGTCATGAGTTTTGTTTATGTACTCAGTCCAGACCTTAGAATCCTCCTGCGACTTATAAGGAACCTTGTCCAGTATGTGAGGTAAATAGAACCACTCTTTGTGAAGTTCTACGTCAAAGGGAATACCCACTGAAGCCCGCAGAGAAACAACAGTGAGCGAGAAAATTACCACTACCAAAAATTTGTTAAACATAAAAAGTCCTTTCCACAGTTAGCGGAAAAAGAACTTCTCAATAAGTGAGCCAGAAGTGGGAATGGACGGAATATTATAGGCTTTTGTAGCTACAATCACGATTAGAAGACGATTTTGAGTGGTGCTATGAAAGGCAATTGTTCCGAAACTTGAGCAATCCCATTAGAACCAGATCTAGTCCACCTGTTTACAAAGTAGACACTTGTTATCGTCCAAAGAGTCCTTTGAGGGCTTTTTTACCCTCTTCTTTCGATACACCCAGTTTGTCTTGGAGGCGGTTAGTGATTTTGTTTTCGACCTTAGTATTGAGTTCGTTTACTTTGCCTTTGATGTGTTTGTCCAAACCTTGGCGAGTTGCGGCTTTCTACACGTATAAGAAATTGACTAAATATTTTTGCAGCAACTAACATTCTTCATTCAACATGTCTTGCAGCAACCCAGCAGATAGACAAAAACTTCGTTCTTGAATCATGTGGTCAGCTGCAACAAAATCGAAATAGTTGCAAAAATCAGACAAATTCGTCACGTCACGTTACTCTTTTCGCAACAGTATGTTCCCTTCATGTGCCTTTGAGCGGTAATCAACCCCTTTTGGGGAGACTGGTATGAAAATTGGTTAGCCTTTACCAAGAACAAAAAACTTGTTGAGGGTCAGTTCATCTGAGACTGGCCAGGGAAGGATTATTTCTATGTCTAGAAAGCTAATCAAAGTTCTTGGTGTCTTGGCAGCATTTCTATTGATGGCTGGTGTCACTTTCGCCAACGAAGCCGAAGACCAGGTCAATTATCTACTGACCCATCCCGAAGAAGCACTATCCGAATGGCAAGGTGTGGGGCTCTATCAAGCACCTAAGGCGCAGGAGAACCTCGCCCAAATTGCAGCTGCTCTGAGTGAATACCAAATCCTCATCGATCGACTGGGAAAACGTATAACTAAAAAAGACGTTGCCGGTTTGAGTTATCTCAGCTGGGAATACGAGAAAGTTGGTTTTGGCAACTGGACGCAAAATGTAATGGCCAGTCTATATGAACTCGACTACCTCAAGTTCCTGTTGATAGTCAAAAGCCTCGAGATGAAAAAGCCAGCTGTCGACCCTGAGGTGCTCGATAACTACCGCGGTGCCCTCAGGCACAAGAAAGCTCTCTATGAAGAGTATGTAAATTCAATCGTGCTATACGACTGATTTAAATTTTGCCTCGATAAAAGGGCACATCATCTCTAGCATGGTGTGTCCTTTCTCCATTTCCTGCTTTCTTCCACGGGCCCATCTCGAGCCTCTTGCTCAAATCTGAGAAAACTAACAGCTCCCATACTCAAGCCATTCTTACTTAGACCAGTCAATGAGTTCTTTTTAGGGTCTAGGTCTACCAAGCAAGAAACAACAAAGGTCTTGTTATCGTCCAAAGAGTCCTTTGAGGGCTTTTTTACCCTCTTCCTTTGAGACACCAAGTTTGTCTTGGAGGCGGTTGGTGATTTTGTTTTCCACCTTGTTTTTTAGTTCGTTGACTTTGCCTTTGATGTGTTTGTCCAAACCTTGACGTGTTGCGGCTTTGCTTGCTCTGTTGATGAATTCGCCAATGAGTTTACGAGCGACCTCGTCTGGAGAGGATCCCTTGCTCGTGTCACCAATGTTGGTCAAAACAAAGCGGTCCAGTTTCGCCTCTAGAGGTTTGTCACCAAGAGCAGCAATACGCGCAGTCATCTTGCCTGCTTCAACGACAAACTTGCGAATGACAAGGCGCGTCGTAGATTCTTGCTTCTCGTCTTGTGGTGCTGAACCTCCGCCACCACCCATTTTCAACAGGTTTTCTTTGAGTACACCCAGGTTGGCTTTGCCATCTTTGTTGACTTCAAAGACCACCTCTGGGGCTTTTACGATGATTTCATCTATGACGACGGGATTTTTCGTAACAGAGCTTGTGTCCACTTTTAAGGCTATTCCTCCCAAGGAAAAAGCCAAAGGCTCTTTGAATGCTGGAGGATTGGCAATTGTGAAGCCCTTGATTGCTCCTTTGCCATTGGTCAATTCGATATCTACATTGGAAACACCAACGCTCGTTTTGGTGGCTTCCGTACCTGTCGTCTCAATCGCGGCCTTGACTATGGAGTTCAGCGAAAGAAAGAGGTAATAAACTCCGCCACCCAAAACAGCCAATAGAACTACCAAAATCATGAGTTTTTTCATCGTTACACATCCCAATCTATTGTCTTGGTCTACTTTACTATAGTGCGAGACAGGTCCAAGTAATGTACACAAGTGGTCCAGAAGTTGGACACTCCTTAGGTCATATTCTGTACCCCTTTGCGCTTCCCATCGCCAGGAACTAGAGCTAATGCTCCTCTTCACCTCATTGGTCGAGTTGGCACAGGCTTTGGTTACATATCTATCAAAATAAGAGCCTGTAACGGAGGGAAGCACGATGAACAGTAAGTTAGCAGTTGTCGCCGTATTCTGTTTGATGATTACTTCTTGTTCCTTTGTTTTTGCTCAGATTGATTTACTTGGCACAGAAGTCGAGCCTGTTGCTGCCCAAGGCCAAGAGATGCGTGTTTATTATGTGTTCACAGTTGAAGAAGACGTAATCTACGCAACAGCTCAAAACCAGTGGAGTTGGAACACTGTACGCATTACATCGACGACAAAATCAGGAAAAATCTCTCGCGATTATCGCTCTGTCAACAATACAAACCAAGTCTATTTCACAATCAGGCAAGATATGGATGCCGTCAATGCTACACATCTCGTAGCAGTCAAGATAGGCGAAGCCAAAGATGTCGTCTCTGTGTTGAAAAAAGGATGGCTGCCTGAAGAGAAAAACTTGCACGCAGCTCCTATCGAACCTGGTCATGCCAAGATTGTGAAGGGCAAGTATAAATACTCAGGCACCAAGGTCGTCGTCAACGATTGCCCAGCAAACATTGCTAAAGACAATGCCAATGTGAAGATTGCGGGTTTTTGTTTCCTGTCACACGGCAATGATCAGGTTGCTATCATCGACGATGAGCATGAACCTCATGCTCTTCTCTTTGGAGCGTACGATATCTGTTCAGAGAATGCTGAGTCCACTGTTGATGGCGAGCGTATGGCAGACAAAGACATTTTCCAGAGAATGCTTTCAGGGGCAAGCATAACCTTCTGTGGCTGTAATACAGGCGGAGAATGGTCAGAGGGCGACGTTAGTCTTGCCAATCAAGTAGCACACCTTTTTCGAGAGAAAAACATAAAGGTACGTGGACGTATTGAAAGCGGTCCTGTGCACAATCACTATTCACATGGAATGGCTTACCAATATTTTTTGAACGACGATGGACAGAGTTATCGACTCGAAAAAGGCTACGAACTGAAACATGATGACAAGGCACGCATTTCTCAGGGCAAAGTTGGCGACCAAACAATCGTAGTCGATGGACAGACATTCCAGAAATGAAGTTTGACTAACGTAAAAGGAGGTTCTTTTCAACAGAAATACAAGTTGCTGATGTTAGTTGGGGACAAGGTTCAAAAAGAGCCATATAAGAGAGGAAAAGTATGAGCCGTAGGTTAGCAGTTATGGCCCTATTTATTTTTGTAGTTAGTTCTTGGTCTAGAGCCTTTGGTCAAGTTGAATTGCTCGAGAGAGAGGGCGAAAACGTTGCAACGCGGGCAATGCAAGAGTCGGCTAGACAAACTGTGCCAGTGACGGATGGCCAACTATTCTCTCAGATTGTTGCTTATTATGTTTTTACGGTAACTGACGATACCGATATCCTTGAAATAGCCAAAAATAGACGTAATTGGAATACAGTAGCTTTGTCTACTTCATCGAAGTCAGGCAAGAAAGTGACACATAAATACAACTCTTCCAATGCAACCAATCAGATTTATCACACAGTACGACTTGATATGGATGCAACAGGTGCTACCCATCTCATCGTTGTGAAAATTTCATCGGACTCGCAGATTGCAGATATTCTGGAAAGAGGTTGGTTGCCCAAAGAAGAAAACATGCACGAAGCTCCTATTGTTCCAGGGCACATCACTTACAAGAACAGAAAAGCGGTCAAAGCTGGTACTAAAGTGGTACTCAATGACGCGCCAGATGCCATCTATAATCCTAATCCCGACTTGAAAGTAGCTGGCTTCTGTCTCTTGTCCCATGGACAGCCAACTTGCGCGCTTCTGGAGGAGCAGAATTTTTCAGCCGAGAGTGTGGCAACCTCAGCATCTACAACAAACGATCTCTATGATCAAACTGATGGAGATGGCTTTGAGGCAATCCCAGCAATCCTTGATAGGTTTGTGGAAGGTGCCATCATTACATTTTGTGGCTGTAACACTGGAGTTGAAGAGGAAGTCGGGACAAAGTCCCTTGCTCACGGTATTGCCCAGATATTCAAAGAAAAGAATGTGAAAGTGCGTGGTCGCATTGAGAGTGGAGCCGTGCACAACCACTATTCTCACGGCATGACTTATCAATATTTAGACAACGAAGATGGTGAGAGTTATAAGCTCGAAAAGGGTTATGGCCTGAGCCCACTCACTAGTGGAAAATTCGGTGACAAAATTATCGTTGTCGATGGGCAGACGCTAAAACGCGCAAACTAACAAGTTTCACAGAATGGTGTGAAGGATGGCAAAGGTTGCCACAAAAACTATGGCAATCACTGAAGAAAGCAAAAGGTTCTTTACAGAAGCCTGTTTCGCTTTTGTTGGTCGCTTGAAGGAAAAAGAGTGACCACTGCTTTTGCAATTTTCTTTCAATAGTGCCTCTAGTTCAGCTACTAGCTCAGTGCAATTGGCATGTCGTTTTCTGGGGTTTTTGTTCATCATTTTTTCAATGACTTGAATGAGCTCCTCTGGTAATCGAGGATTGCGGGCAGACATTGGTGGTAACGGAAGACTGATGTGCATCAGCAAGGTATCGACAGGTGATTTGCCCATATATGGGTAGGTACCGGTCAGTAAATAATAAAAGGTAGCTCCCAATGAGTATATGTCGCTGCGCCAATCTACTGTCTTACCCCTCGCATGTTCGGGTGAGGCAAAGAGAGGAGAAAGCATGAGTTCATTGGTTTCCGTGAGTTTGCTCACTTCAGTTCCATATTGAGTCATCAAACCAAGGTCGGTAATGAGCACTTTTCCGTCTTTGCCAAGCATTAGATTTTCGGGCTTGATATCTCTGTGGACCAAACCTGAACTATGTATTGCCTGTAGTCCCTGGGCAGCCTCGATAAGGTATCGAATGCATTCCTTTATGGGAATTTCTCTTTCTTTTCTAATTTCGCCCAAAGTTTGGCCATCGATATAGTCAATCAAGATGAAGGGTCTCTTCTTGATCAATCCCTTGGCTCTTATCTTTATGACGTTGGGGTGGTCTATGCTTCGCCCCAAGTTAGCCTCTCGGTTGAAACGTTTCCTCATTTTCGGATTTTTACATTGAGCGTTGGCGAGGAATTTGAGGATGACCTTCTGCGAGTGTTTTCTATCTAGCGCTAAATAGACAGAGGACATTTTTGTTGTTGCCACTTTGCTCAGAAGTTTGAAGCGGTTCTTTGTGACTCTCTGAACTTCATGTTTGCAGGTAACATCATCTATGAAGTTGGCTCGCGCAAGTTGCATAGCAAGGGTTCCTTCTCAGCTCTAATTATCTGACCCCATTTTTTTAAGTAAGTAACACGCAAGTAGTGCGCCAGAGATTGAATAACCCTTTAGTTATGGTGCTTTTCGGCTTTTGATGAATGTTCTGTGTCACCAAAGTTATACAGTTATGGATAGTTTATTTTACAGAAAGAAACACCTCCTCGTTAGTGCGAGGAGCTATTTCGCTTCACTTTACGTTGAGGCACGAGTGATTTGAGGGATTTGATAATCCTCTCTTTATGTTTGCTGAAGACAGGTTCGTGGCCCAGATATTCGATTTCCCATACATAGTCTTCACCAGGATACTGATAATAAAGACGCAACATACGGGCAGTACCGTAGATGTTTTTTGCCGTGAATTCAGCTGCTAGAGCTTTCATTCCTTTAATGGATACAGGAACCGGTATAGACTTGCAGTTGTAATCTATACGCCATTTCTCAGGAGCTTTTCTGTTCATTTTGTGGCGACTATTGTAATCATTGACCAAGTAGTCTCGCGATTTTTCTAGTGTTGTTTCGCCATGGCAGGCGCCACGAGAAATAGTCATAGAATGAACTTTGAAGGGGAAATACCAAGGCACTTTTTTGCGTTCTCCGACTAGTGGATTATTCTCCCGAACCTCGGGAAGGTATTCCCAAAAGGGACAACCTCATATGTGTCCTGAGAGTGACAGTTTCCATCCTTGCGGTTTTTTGTAATCAAACATTGGTTTCACAGGAGGACCATAAGGAGAGCCTTTTGCTGCAGCGAAACTGGCTATCATTAGAAAGAAACTTATAAATAGGAGCTTATCTCTCATCTGTACTGTTCCTTGCACTCTATACTTATCTTGGGATCATCTTAACAGGTGATCTTGGAGTGTTCATATCTTTTGTACTAATGTTGATTTAATAAACTCGGTTTGTTGCTTTAGTCTAAAGAAAGACGAGGTTTTAATGGTCGGCAGAAGGACACTAGCGGTTTTCATTCTTTCTTCTATTCTCTGTTCAGCAGGATGTATGTCCTATACACCAGAAAACATAACAGCTGTTACCGATGAGAATTATCAGCAATTGGTTTATGAGAACACCAAACCTTCCATAGTTTACTTCCATAAGGGGTTGAGCTCTTCATCAGCCAAAGCCATGTTGCCTCATTATGACAAACTTGCAGGTGTTTTTGGCGACGATGTGGAGTTTTTACATTGTGACATTGGACCTTGCGAAGTCTTTATCCGTAAGGCAAATCTCAAATACACGAACACGGCCATGTTGTTCAAAGATGGAAAGAAACTGAAAAGAACCATCTCTATTAATAGTGAATCTGAGCTTGCTCTAGGGGCCATTCTTGCCAGTGTGAGTCATTTGATCAATCCTCCACCTGATAAAAAGTTCACAGTACCTGAATTGCAAGCCAACGAATTCGACGCAAAAGTACTGGGGGCAGAAAAACCAGTTGTTTTGAGTTTTGCTAGGATCAAAAAAGGCCGCGGTGAAATGAGATTTGTGCGTCATTTTCAAGAAGCTGCTAGCAAAAACTGTGAGCTGGCAGATTTTTACGAAGTCAGTGATGCGAGTATTGTCAAACTTTGTGGAACGCCCAAAAAAACGGTCTTAGTCGTCTATGACGGTGGAAGCCAGATTTCCTTTCATAATGACAACATTTATAAAGAGGCCGATGCTAACGAATGGCTCATATTGAGCCACTTGGCTGCCGCCTACTTAAAACCACCTAGTGAGTAACTTATCTTCTGTTTTTATTGAAGAAGGACTTGGACCTTTTCAGAGAGTATCCACTGCGCTTACCTGATGAATAGGGTTTGTAAGAGGAGTTATTACGAGCACTGGTTTTCTTGGAATTTGTTGATCTGCCACTTTTCTCTTCAAGAGCTTTCATCATTAGCGTACTGCGGTATGCTTTTCGCGCGTGACGCTGATCAGTTGACTTAAATGATTTCCCGTCTGCAGTGTAGACAATGGTAGTTGAGGTCACACGTGGATCAGCATATCTTTTATTTACTTCTGAATTGATTCTGCCAATCTCCTCAGCTGACAAATCCTTCTCCCAGTATGTCTTCGCACCAAGTTTTTTGTTGTATTCTTGAAAAGCTCTCAATTTGGCTCTGCCCTCGGCAGTAGTTGTGTCAATTACATTTGGATTAAAAGCCCTCTTCTTCTCTTTTTTGGGGGTATTGTGGGAGAAATTACTTCTGTTTGTTGTAGCTGGCCCAGCTTGTTTGATTGCCAAGGAAGCATCGAGACTATCCAGTTTATTTAGTTTGTCTGGGTGGTTCTTGAATATATGCATGAAATCATCGATGCGACTTCTGTCGTTGCCAATTGTTTTTAAGGTCAGCTTAAATGCTGCCTCAACATATGAGGCATCTTTGCGCTGGACCATTCTTGCTATACGAGCCACAACAGGTTCTAGGGCCAGTACAGATTTTGAACTGATGAATATCGTTGATAGAATGATAAGTGCTGAAGTAATGCTTCTCACGTTTTCTCCCCAATAGATTTATAACTTGCTCAATTATACGACAAAAAATGGATCACTTTGTGTTTTGTAATGTATTCTGCCGGCTCTTCTCCTCTTGCTATCCAATGGATAGACTGATACTTTAATCTCCATCAAAGAGGGGACCATTTCTAATAGAAGGGCCGAGGCATTAGATGAATAGCCTGCTGCGGAACCTCTTGCTCACCTTTTTTTCTTTTGTTCTTGTTGCGACGCCTGCTTATTGCCAATTTGGTAATTGCTCCATGATTGATAGTTTCGACCACGACGAACGGATTAATCGAAACACTGATCAGTGGGATAGGGATTATGAGGTAGTCGAAGGTGACGATGATGATGATGAAGGTAAGGGTAAAGGCAAGGATTGGATTAATAAGAACCTGGGCAATGAGCTCGAAGAAGCAAGGCTGAAGGCTCGTAGGATCAAGGAAATTCAGGCACGTATAGACAGACTGTTCAATGCAACAAAACGTGTGGAAGAGAAGCTCGATGATTATCGAAAAAAGATGAGAAAATATGCCAACCGGGCTGACAAATGGGCAGCCAAGGGACGCAAAGACCTTGTCAAAAATATGAAGACCACTTTGATGTTTGCAGCCCTCAGTTCTCTCAATAGTGCAGCCAAGTTTGGTAAGAACTTCAAGGGAAACAAGGTATTTGATGGGGCTGACTCGAATTTTAAAAAGCTCTTCCAGAAGGGGGAGATAGGCTCAGCCAGAATAAATGAGTATCTGACCCGCAAAGGGCAAAAAGATACTATCGTTAAAGGCAAGCTCTCTTC
>CAZXTJ010000157.1:0-14106 GCA_964643655.1 uncultured bacterium | reverse complement strand
GCAATTGGCTCCCCGAGAGACCATCACGACTAACTTCGAGAGTGAATTCGTAACATTCGTTGAAGCACATACACTATAGTGGATGCTTACAAGGCTTTCGTGAAGGGTGGGGGCGAAGCTAACTCCTTCTGTTGGTACAACAATCGGTAAGAAATGGCTGTTGAATGGGAGACGTTTGATGAGGGGAATCTTTACAGCATTTTTGGGTTTGTTGGTATTGTTTGCCTGTCCTTTTACTTACGGCAAGATGTCAAAGACAGCGCAATCCAAACTGGAAAAAATAAATGAAGCCTATAGGCTAATAGCAGAGGCCAAGAGACTGATTGATGCCAAAAAACACTGTGCATTCAGCACAAAAATGCATGAAGTTGAAAAGATCATGCCGTATGCGCTCTATGAGAGAGCACCTGTGTCAACTGCTGAAAGAAAGTCCTATGTTCGAGAGACCATAAAAGAAAATGACGACATTGTCGCCGCACGACCTTTTATTCTAGAGCACAGTAAATATGACAAATATGCAAGAGAATAACGTGGAGCGAAGAGTAGCTTGCGGGGCAGTAGTTACAGGGCTGCTTATGGCCGTGTGCGCAAAGCACGAAAAATACTTAATAAAATACTCAAAAGTAAAAAGTTACCTGTCAAAGAGCGTATAGCTGCCAATGAGAAAATTGTCCAACACAATAACTCTATTCGAGCAAAAACAGACTATAGAAAATACTTGGGCCTTCAGGCTGAAGCTCGTCGTAACTTAAAGATGAAAGCATACGAAACAGCTTTGAAGAAAGCACAGGAGGCTCATAAAGTCCTCATCGAACTAGTTAACCCCAATAGATCTGCAGCGACTGAAAACTCAGTATTAGAAAGACCCAAGAGCGATTCTGAGAGAAAACAGCTTCTCATTAAGTTACTAACAACAATAAATGAAGCCAAAAGACTCATTCATAAATCGTACTATTTAGGGTACAAAAGAAAGGCTAAGGAAGCCTACGACCTGTGCCTTGAAGTAAAAATATCACGTACCGAGTTTAGGTTACTTGCTCGCAAAAGACTGTCAGACAACATAATGATCGTCAAACGAAACGCTTCAGTAAAAACGCTAAGTGACTTCTGGATGTACAAAAAGCGCCAAGACAAAGCGGTTGCCTGCATAAGGAATGGAAAGTTTAGCATCGCACTCAAAGAAGCAAAAGCCGCTCACGCTGTACTGCTTCGACTCGTGAAAAAGATGCCTAAAAGGAAAGGGTAATTCCCGTCCTCTGCCCTCGTGGAGTTCGTGGACGAGCCAATAGAACTCTTCACAGATAAAGTTCGCTCGAGACTTGGTCCATACCTGGGTAGAACGTGCGGAATAACCGAACTTGTCGTCAGCGAAGTAGTAAGCACTAGCCTGTTCTAGCAAGCGATACTCGTCGCTATCTCGTTCGTAACCAATGCTTTGAAGGAAGAGACGCGTCGAAGCTCGTTTGAGGGCGTTAGAGCGCTCTGCCTTGATATTTTACATCGAATAGTGGCCCATCATGACGAAACTCAATGAATTTCGAGGGCGTCGCCGTAGTAGCCGAAGAGGCTGTTTCCACTGCGCGGCGTCTACAAGCTGACCTCACTCAAGGTCGATCCAGGCTAGTTGCACGCGATGACGCTACTGTAACAAGTATCCGCCTCTTCATTCCAGGAACGTCGCGAGGCTTTCTCCTTCAAAAAGAAAACCAGAGAAAAAAAGTGAAGAAAGCAATTGGCTCCCCCTGCTAGATTCGAACTAGCAACCCTTCGGTTAACAGCCGAATGCTCTACCGTTGAGCTAAGGAGGAGCGCACAAGAATTATATTCATGGAGCGCCATCCTGGCAAGCATCTTCTTTATTCTTTTGAAAATGGGTGTCAGTCCGTGATTAGACCGCTTATGTGCGAACGGAATGTCTCTGCTTCTTCGGCTGTGCAATCAGGCCTCGGTAGCTCAATGAGGTTGACGTGCAGGTTGTGGTGGCGTAGTGCTCGCTGAAGGGCTTGTATAAAGTGTCCTTGGCGGGGAACTTTTGTTGAGGGGGGCAGTTCTTTAGCCCCTTTCATACCGGGAACGAGTCCGCTGTATTCAGCACTCGAGGTTTCGAAGACACCGCAAGAGGGACTGCCGCAGATTCCTATGGCTGCGATGATGGTTTTATCATCGGCTGCTTGGTCTGTTAGTTGGTCGATTAAGCTTTCGAGGATGTTTTCACAGTGTTTGTGGAATGCTGGTGTGTCGTATTGTTCGTAGGACTGGGCCCATCTTTTAGCGCCGAGAAGGGTGATTTCGGGGCAGGGGAGTTGGATTAGGCCCACTTTGTGTTTGATGGCAAGTTCGACCATTTCCTGAGCCAAGCTTTCGTTGGCTTGGCCGCCGTGTATTCTAGAGTAGGGGTTGAGGATGCAGTGGGCAAGGATGAGTAGTTTTCCTTTTATATCACTCATTTGAGCTCTTTCAGGGCTGCTTTGTGGGCTTCGATTGTCAACTCGATGTCGTAGTCTTCGTGGGCAAGGCCGACAAAGGCAGCTTCGAAGGCTGATGGAGCAAGATGCACTCCTCTTTTCAGCATGGCTGAGAAGTATCTGGCAAAGCGGTCGGAGTCGGCTTTTTGGGCATCAGCGTAGTTTTGGACGGGGCCTTCTGTGAAGAAGAGGGTCATCATTGTTCCTACACGGTTGATTGTAACAGGAACGGAAGCTGCCTTGGCAGCTTCGGCCATTTCTCTTTCCAGTCTTTTTGCTCTCATTTCGATTTGGCTGAAGGTGTCCTGGTCCAATCTATTGAGTGTGACCATTCCTGCAGCAACTGCAATGGGATTTCCCGAGAGTGTGCCTGCTTGATAAACGGGACCGACGGGGGCTATGTGGTCCATGATTTCTTTGCGGGCACCGTAAGCGCCTACGGGGAAACCGCCACCAATCACTTTGCCTAGGCAAGTGATGTCTGGTGTGACGTTGTAGAGGGCTTGGGCGCTGCTGTGGTGGACACGAAAACCGGTCATGACTTCGTCGAAGATGAGCAGTGAACCCTCTTTGTCACAGAGTTTACGTAGGGCTTGCAAGTAGCCGTCTTTGGGTGGGATGACACCCATGTTGCCGGCAACGGGTTCGAGGATGATGCAAGCGATGTCTTTGCCATGTTTTTGGAAGGTTTCTGTTACTGCTTCTTCGTCATTGAAGGGAACGACGAGGGTGTCACCAGCCGTGCCTTTGGTGATACCAGGAGAACCAGGTATGGCAAAGGTGGCAATGCCAGAGCCTGCTTGCACGAGGAGTGATTCAACGCAACCGTGGTAACAGCCTGCAAGTTTGACGATTTTGTCCCGTTTCGTGAAACCACGAGCAAGGCGGATTGCAGCTGCTGTGGCCTCTGTGCCCGAGCTGACTACTCGTGACATTTCTATGGAAGGTATTCTCTCGGCCAGCAATTCAGCAAAGGTAATCTCTCGCTCTGTTGGTGCGCCATATGAAGAACCATTGGCCAGAACTCGTTGGACTTCGTCAACGATGGCAGGATGGGCGTGGCCTAGGATGAGAGGGCCCCAGGAGGCGATGTAATCAATGTATTCTTTCTCTTCAGCATCCCAAACACGACAGCCTTCTCCTCTAACGATAAAGGGCGGTTCGCCGCCAACGGCTTTGAAGGCGCGAACGGGGCTGTTTACGCCGCCGGGAATGACTTTTTGTGCTCGTTCCAGTAGTTCTTTATTGCGTCCCACGGTGTGCCTCCTTGGGGTTTTTAACAAGTATGCAATGCGCTGATGAAGCTGATTATAAAATAGGCCAAGAGAGGATAGCTATTGTTTAAGCCTCTAAAGAGGTTGACGAAGTTCAAAATCTCTTTATGATAAAGGTGTCGGTGTGATTGTACGTTGGAGTGCAATTGTCTCCCGGAGTTTAGCGGTAGAGCTTGCACTAAGTCATTTGCCCTACTACTAGATCAATTTGCTAATGATTGGAGCATTAATGGCTACTAAGAAGAAAAAGGTTGCTCAATTTGTCATTCGTCTCGGTGATGGTCGTTACTGGACGGGTAGCGGATGGAGTGAAGATGTGGAATCAGCTAAAAAATATGTCTCTCAAGAAAGAGCAGCTCAGGTGCAAGTGACACCTACCATGTCTGGATTTCCCCACGTAGAAGAGTTATGACCTTTTTTTGGCTCGGGCGTGATCAATTGCGCTGATGAGGCCAATTGCCAAATATATGAAGATAAAGTTGTAGAGCGTGGATTGTTTGGTCGCGTAATATTCTTTGATGAAGGTGGATGGCATTTCGAGCGATTTGAAGGTCCATACGTTTTTCAAAAAGAAATAGCGGTTTACGCCAAAAGCCAAGGCTGCCGTGCCAATTGACAAGAGGAAGTAGATGGCCCCCTTAAGGGCCTCACCACTACCTAACTGTGGTAGACCAGGGATAAGAAAAGCGGTCCAGGCTGTGAGTTTTTTGGCAGGCATTTTTACAAATTTTCAAATCCAGGAGCGCGGCTTCTGATATCTCCTACATCAATAGGATCTTCGTCTACACGACCATCACGGTCGTCATCGGTTCTGATGAAACCGTCATTGGGAGCCACTGTTCCTGTTGTCATTCCGCGATACATTCTAGAAGGCATTTGGGTGTAATTGCCTAGATAGGTACCTGTTGTTACTTCAATAGGATCTTCATTGAATACACCATCGAGGTCATTGTCCATGGGAATGAGCATCCAGTCAACACGACCTGTCATGGGATCTTTGGGTAGTTTGGTAATGTAAGTACGTCTGTTGGCAGGGTAGGAGTCTCGGCCATTGTGGATACCGTTGACTAGTTCTGAGCGTTTATCAACGATGAAGTCCACATCATTGCTGAATTGGTCGTAAATCTGGTGTGGGTAGCGGCCATGTTCCATGTAAAAAACCTGCATGGCGCGACGTACTTCGAGAATTCTTTGTTTTAGTGCCTGTTCTTCGATGTCAGAGACAAAACTTTCATAAACAGGCAACATGGAAGGAATGATGATGAGCAAAATAGTCAGCGCCAAGGCAAGTTCGATGAGGCTGAAGCCTCTCTCTGCCTGGAATTTAGCCTTTCTCATCATTGTCCTTACAAGTCCATGAATTGAGGGTTACTGGAACGAACGTTACGCACATCAGGTGGATCTTCGTCAGTTACTCCATCGCCGTCTTCGTCATCATTACCAAAGGGATCTTCATTCACTCCACCTCTAGGTGGTGTCTTGAAAGTTTCCCCATCAGAGGGTTCACCATCTCCTTCACCTTCGTCACCTGTACCAGGAAGTTTATCGGCACCAAGGTCGTGTTGGAGAATATCCCAATCTGAGTCATTGTCAAAGGGTACTAATTTCCATAGGGGCGTTGGATCGGTCAATGTTGGATCTGGTGGAATGGCAACGACATATTTGGCGCGACGGCCCGAATAACTCTGAAGACCGTTGTGAACGCCATTGACCAGTTCTGAAGTTTTGTTGTCTAGGAAGGTGACCATGTTGCCAAACTCATCTTGGCCATTATAGGGATAACGTCCATGATCGTTGTAAAACTCTTGTAGTGCGCGTCTCATCACGCGCAGGTTGGCGTTGAGCACGTCTCGTTCTGCGCGGGAAATGGGGATTTGGTAGATACCAGCAATCATTGCCAAAAGACCCACTATGATGGAGAGGGCGATTAGCAGCTCAACGAGGGTGAAACCACCACGGTTGCTCATCCTTTTCCTTTCCTAATAGTGGGCTAACTCTGTATTGGCAGAACGAACGTTCATTACATCAGGCGGATCTTCATCGTCATAGGCATCACCATCGTCATTGATTGGTGCGGCTGGAGGGGGTGTGAGCGGATCTTCATCTACTCCACCTGGGGCTGGGGTGCATTCTCCTCTGTCTGGAATACCATTGCCATTAGTGTCATGTTTGGTTGGATCCCAGTCTCCGTCAGAATCATGAGGATAGATATGCCAGTTGGCCAAGTTAGTCGTAGGATCAATGGGGATTTCCTGTATATATCGATACCTTTTGGCAGGATAGGTGTTTTTTCCTGAGTGTACACCTTGCACTAACTCGCTTGTATTGTTGTCGAGGAAGGAGACTCGATTACCAAAATAATCGATGTCATTGAGTGGGTAACGACCATTATCAAGGTAAAAATGCTGAATGGAAGCTCGAAGGAAGTTGAGATTGAACCGGAGCAGCTTCTCGTCACTCTCGCGTATATAGAGGACATATATACCTGAAGCCATGCTGACCAAGCCTGATAGAATGGTCACAGCAACCAGTAGCTCGACTAAAGTAAATGCACGTCGCACGTAGTGGCCTCCTTCCTTGAGAATATTAAGGCTCTATATGGGGGCAAGTCAAACGGAGGGCTAGAAGGATGAAAAGCTAGTCCCTGGGCGCTCTCCATTGATAAGCTGTGGATCGACGTCCATGCCGCCCTCATATTCGACGCCAATCGAGAGTTTTTTCTTCGCTGCAGTCTTCAAATAAAACTCTACAAAGGCCTGTTTTTGCTCTATATCCCAGCGCAATCGTCCTTCCCAACAGTGGTAGTCTTTGACGAAGGCAACGTTTAATCGGGTAATGTCCAGCTCTGCAGCCAAAGCGTCATAAGCAAGGTTCGTATTTGCTTGGAAACGAACTGTAGGTGACATGAGGAAATCATTCGTGGCTGTAATCGATGACAATCTGCGATTTTCCATGTCGTAGTTGGCGATGAGATTATGCCGCCAGGCTTTGGGGCGTTCTATGCGCAGATTTGTGGAGAGGCTAGCCACACCAAGGTTGGAAAGAGTTTCTCGGTTGGTACCCAAGTCATAATTGGCAGTCAGTCCAGCGCTCCAGAGGACTGCATCAGAGGAGGGATTGCGGAAGACGAAGTTGGAGGAGGCTGCGCTGAAGAGGCCTGTCTCAAAGTCGAAGGAGGTTTGGAATACAGTGGCTGTCAGTCTTTCTGGGCGATTGTAACGTAAATACCAAGTACCAGAGTTCTGGTCAGTCAAAACGTCATAGGTGGCAAAAGGGCTAGAACCATTTACACGCTGAACGGCATAAGTAAAGGATGTAGACCAGTGTTTGCCGTATTTCTCTTGTGTAGCTACATTCAAGCCGAAGACATTTCTGTCTTCATGGTGGTTGCTATAAAAAGATAGTTGTTCGCGGAAGTTCCAATTCCAACGTGAGAATTTGCCTATGTTGATTGGTTTGGGACTGAAGTTAAAGAGCAAATCCTCTTTCATGGACTTGTTGATACCAGCAGTAGAAGTCTCTTTTATGCGTTCTAGGCGACCTTCCATCAATAGACCCAAGCTAGAACCAAAGAGTGGGCGAGACTGCCGTTGGCGGAAATGTAACCTTGGTGTGGCATCCAAACTCTGGATGACATTGTCCAAAGTGTATTTGTCTCCATCGAGATCGACACGTTTGTTGAAGTCCAGAGAAACATTCCAGTCTTTTAGCGTTTTTGTCAGCTTCATGTTGACGTTGAGTTCGCTGTCGGCAGCTTGTCCTGGTCTGTCGAGAGAGGTCATCTGGGCATTTACATTGAGGGCAGATGTTTTGGACAGTTTCTGCTGATGGTTGAGAGTCATCCGTGACTCTGTCTGATCGAGCGTTTCAGAGCGGTAGTTCTGATAAGACAATTGGCCGTCAGAGTTCTCATCAGGAGTGTAATGAACATCCAAGCCAGCCTTATGATCGCCGCGCTGAGAGGGATGGAAATAGGCTCTACCACGAACTTTGGGGCTGAAATAGAAACTGTAGGCAGACTTGAGTGTGAAACCTTTGGAAGCTGAATAACCGGGGCTGATGTACAGGCGATTGGCTTGCTCTCCCGTTTTCATGTTGATTTGGTATTTTGGGAAACGGAAGCGTGTTTTTCCTCCCATGACTAGCGATACTCCGTGAAGCACCATTCTGTCTTTGGGATAGAGGATCATCTCATTGGCTTTGACGTAATAATGAGGCGGATTCTCACTACAGGTCGTAGCTTGAATGTTCCAGCCACGCATTTGGTAGGGTTCGATTTCGAGCTTTTCGGCTTTGATGTAGTTGACACCTCTTTTGGTTCTCAACTCGGAAATGCGACCACGACGGGTGCGATAGTTATAAACGAGCATATGCCCTTCGAGGCGCTCTTCATTACGCCAAAAGCGTACATTTCCCTGGGCTTGTACCTCATGCCATTTCATATGGCCTTGGATGGAATCGGCCCACAATCTCATCTCACCAAACTCGATGTAGGCATTACCTTTGATGATGACGACATTCTCTTCGTTGTTGATCTCGACAAAATCACCACGGACACGCATTGATGCACGTGGTTCAGCCCGTGCCCCCCAGCTAGTGGGGGCAAGGTAAATAGCACATAAAAGCACTATTATCAGAGCAGCCCTTCGCCGCTTCATTGTCTCCCGTCTGTGTAGCAGTTGGTTATTATAACGCAATGTGGGAGATTTTAAGAACAAAAAAGCGCCAAAATTGGGCTATTTTGGCAGTTCTGCTGCATTGGGATTGAGGCGACGGAAGACTTGGTTTGTCAATTCACGAGCAGAGTTGATGCCAAGGAGGCGCAGATGCTGGTTCATAGCAGCTGCCTCAATGACAACAGAGAGGTTTTTTCCTTCTGTCACAGGGATGATGAGCAGTGGGATCTCAACACCCAAGATGTTGAGGAAACGCTGATCTAGCCCCAGTCTTTCGTAGACACTTCCTTTTTGTGCCTCTTCGAATTGGATGACCAGATCAACATCTTTTCCTTCACTGATGGCTCCCACACCAAAGAGCGAGCGAATGTCTACAAGGCCAATCCCTCGCAATTCCATGTGGTGGCGCAGTTGAGAAGGACAAACAGCATGAAGACTTTCGTCATTAATCCTTTTTAGGATGATTACATCATCGCTGATGAGGCGGTGCCCTCGTTTGACTAACTCTAGGGCACACTCGCTTTTGCCCACACCACTTTTGCCCGTCAAGAGTATGCCCATTCCGCAAACGTCCATGGCCACGCCATGCATATGTTTGGTTGGTGCCAACTCGTGACGTAAGAAATCAATCAGGCGAGGCATGAGAGCTCTTGGCGGCAAAGGCGAAGAAAGCATGGTTAAATTGCTTTCATCGGCTATTTTTAATGCCCAATCAGGTATGTCATGCTTCTGGGAGGAGATGGCACAGGGAATTTGTTTGTGTGAGACAAAATCGTGCCATCTCTGCTCGCGACATTTTTGCTCTAGTTGTTGAAGATAACCCAGCTCAGATTTGCCAATGAGTGTGACTCTATTCTCTTGGATTTGATCTAGGTATCCAGCCAGAGCCAAACCAGCATAAGAGACGTAAGAGCCTGCCACTTCTCTGTCGAGATTGCCATGTTTGTTGAGTGGCTCGAGAGAAAAGCTTTCACTGAGACGTTTTACTGAGATGACCTTCTTCAGCGTCAGGCTCCCTTGTTTTTCAGTCGTTCATTGATGGCATCCAAAGCGGCCTCACAATTTGAACGAACGTCTCCGGCAGGATCATCGAGATGGGGGATGACTGAACGAAGACAGGTCTTGGTGCCAATTTGTCCCAAAAGCTGACAGCAGCAAGCACGGATAATGGCATCTTCCTTTTTCAGACGATGGCAAACCCGTCTTTCAATGGAAGAGCCAAATTTGGCCAGCGCATCGATTGCATTACGACGCACTACAAAAGACTTGTCTTTGAACAGATCGAGCAGTGGCCCCACATAGACTTCATCGCGCATTTCACCAAGGGCATAAACTGCAGAGGCACGTTCATATTGATCCTCTGAAGAAAGCATTTTTTCGAAAGTTTCTCTCGAGGCGGCTACACCATCGGCGAAGCTGGACATTATCCTAGCAGCATTGGCTCTAATACGACTGTTGGGATCGTCGAGGAAGGGTCGCAAGATGGATTGTAACTGTTCTGACTCAATAAAACCCAATCCTTCAATTGTGTTGGCACGAACACGAGCGTCTTCATCTTCGAGATAAGGCAGGAGCAGCGAGATATATCGCTCATCACCAAAAGAACCTATTGATTTGACAATAGTGGCTCGGACTTTCTCGTTGTCTTCCGTTTCCAGTTGACGAGCGAGAAAATCAGGAGCTTTGGTTCCCTTGAAGCTGGCAAGTGATTGAACAGTCCTAATTCGTACCCAAGCTTCAGGATCAGTAAGAAGTTCGACGAGGCCGTCAAAAGCTTCTCTCGAGTCAGCAAAATTGCCCAAAGAAATGGCAACGGCACAACGTACTGAACGATTCTCATCACTCTTCATTTCAAGGAGTTTGGGAATTGCTACTGAGGTCTCAGCCTTGGCAAGGCTCTTGGCTTCGCTAAACCGTAGTTCCCAACCTTCGTCACCATTGAGTTCTGGAGGTAAGACTTCGTTCACGGGAGTTCTCCTCAGTAAGAGACTACTGCAGTGATAGGAAGGTCTCCCAATTTCTTCCGACCATCGAGGAAAGTCAGATCAACGAGGAAACTAACGCCAAGAACTTCTGCTTCACATTGAGCCAGAAGTTTTAAGCAGGCAGCTGCAGTTCCACCGGTGGCCAAGAGGTCATCGATGAGAACGACTTTGTCGCCACCAGCGACTGCATCTTTGTGTATCTCTAATGTATCTGTGCCATATTCCAGGTCATAGGTTTCTTTGAAAACTTCACGGGGGAGTTTTCCAGGCTTGCGAATGGGAATGAAACCAGCGTTGAGATAACGAGCGACAGCAGAAGCAAAGATGAAACCGCGAGCTTCTATGCCTGCAACATATTTGACCCCTTTGTCTTTCCAAGGTTCGGCCAATAGTTCTATAGAGCGAGCAAATAGAGCAGGATCAGCCAAAACAGGCGTAATGTCTTTAAAGACGATGCCTTCTTTGGGGAAATTGGGAACATCGGCGATGGCTTTTTTGATTGCTTCTGCCATAACGCTAGCCTCCTTGTTGGGCTGTCGATTGTGGGGCAAGGATGTACAAAGACCCGACCCGTGTAATGCTTAGATTTAATGCCCCTTTCAGGGCTGATAACAATCCATCGAAACTAGTTTGCCTAACATTGACGGTCAGTCTTTGCTGCCAAACACTTTGAGGACAAACGTATGAGAACTCGATGGCACCTGAAAGTGCCTCTAACAGCACACCAACCTCAACGTTGCGAGCAACGATACGAAATTGTCCATTTTCGATAGTTTCGAAGCGGAAATTGACAACTTGAGGATCAGAAGGTGGTGTCAGATGGGATTTGACTACTTTGGTTGGTTCTGGAGTCGGCGTATTCGTTGGAGTAGGGCTTTCAGGCAACTCTTCTAGCACAGGTTTCCACGCTTCTACTTTTACGAAGGTACCAGCTGAGGTTGTGACCAATTCGTCAATGGCACGCTGAACAGCAGCTTGCTGATCAGGAGGGGTTAAAAAATCGAGTATGAGTCGTGAATCACCACGAAGAACTTTTTTTGAAGAAAAACCCTGTATCTTGGCACCGAGGTGGTCGAGAACCACATCAGCCGTTCGGTGTGGTATGGCTCGACCTGCCTGCAATGCCACGAGTACCAGTTGCACCCTGAGCACCTTTTTTGGCGCAGCCTGCGCAACATTAAATGAAGCGCAGAACAAACAGAGTGTTAGACCGAGGACCCCAAGGACCCTAAGCATCAACTTCCTTCCCACAGAAGGGACAGAATTTCCAAGTATCTTCCATCTTGGCGCGACAGTCCAAACAAGTCTGTCCTGCTGCGAGTTGATGATCGATCTTTTTCTCTTTGAGCTTTTCTAGGGTCTCGGCAGCATACCTTCGAACCCATTCGCTTTCGTCATCGAGTGCCTGAGTGGAAGATTGGATAGCTTTTGCATCACCAATCTGCCCCAAAGCAATGACAACATTCTTGCGAACGATTTCGTTGGGATCTTCCAAGTATTTCATCAAAGCTTCGGCTGCCATGTCGTCACCAATTTCGCCTAGGGCATAAGCTGCACCAGAACGAATGGACCACTCTTTGTCGCCTAGTAGTTCGACGAGATGGTCAATGGCTTCACGAGCTTGCATTTCTCCGAGCACTTTGGAACACCAGTACCGAACGTCCACATTATCATGCTTGAGAGCAGAAATGAGTTCGGGGATTGCTGGGGGACCAATCTGCCAGAGAGCTTCACCAGCGGCTCGACGGACGAACCATGATGAACTGCCCAATTGGTTGATGAGTTCACCGATGGCTGAAGGATCTTCTATTTCACCAAGAGCTTTGATGATGGAGATCTTCTTCTCTTCATTCTGGCTGTCATCACGCAATTTACCAATCAGTGGTGTAACGGCACTGTCGTCGCCAATTTCACCAAGGATCTGAATTGCCCAGAACTGCACATCTGGATTACCGGCATCGAGTTGTCTGATCAAAAGATCAACAGCAGGCTGACCAATCTCCCAAAGTGCTTCGGCAGCAGCTTTACGAATGGTCCAGGAATCACTGGCCAATTGACCGAGCAAAGGATCTACGGCTTTATCAGAGCCGATTTTACCCAATGCACCGATGGCGCAGAGTTTACTGGACTGAGATCCTTTGTCGAGGATTTCGAGGAATTTCTCGAGTCCCTCTTCGCCGAACTCAGAAAGAACTTCTCCGGCCCAGAACTGGACGTCCTCGTCATCGGAGCGCATGGCTTCGATAATGGGATCGAGAGATTTTTTCCCCATCCTTACAAGAACCTTGGAGGCATTCTTACGTATCGTCCATGAAGGATCTTTCAAGGCAGCGATGAGTCCTTGGATGGACTCGTCACCACGTTCACACAAGGCCTTGATAGCAGTGGCTACGACGTCTTCGTTGTCGTCTGCGAGAGCTCGAATGAGCATTTCAATCGAACCCTCGTCACTGCACTTGGCAAGATCGCGAATGGCCTTCTTACGATCTTCCATGTTGTTGCTCTTCAGCTGAGTCCCGATAGTTTCCAGTTTGGAGGCCACGGCTGAGGAACCCCCTCTGCTAAATGTTGATTGGCATCAGTAAGTACAAATAGGATTTTTCGTCCTTGGTTTCTTTCTCGTAAATCGGTTCAATCGTCGCCGGATGTATTGACGAGGTCACCCCCCAAGTCACTTTCTTGGCGTCGGCTACTGCCAGGAAATCAAGAATGAACTTGGCATTGAAGGCCAATTCAATCTCTTCTCCTGAGATTTCAGCAGGAAGTTGTCGGCGAGCTCTTCCCTCATGCGATTGTGCTGTGACGATGAGTTGGGAATCTTTGAGCTCGAGATGAACTTTGTTTTTGTTTTCGCGGGCAACGGGCAGAACACCTTTGATGGCATCCGTAAATGCCTTTGCTTCCACGGCGAAAGTGCGTGAATGTTCCTTGGGAATGATTTTGCGGTAATCAGGAAATTCATGTTCGCACAATCTGGCTTGGAATTCAGTTTCACCAAAGGTGAAAGAGATTTGATCGTCACTGATGAGTACTTTGACTTCAGCAGACGCTGTAAGAACTTTGTAGAGTTCTTGTAGGGCGTGGATTGGCACCATAATCTCGAAATCGGGAAGATTCTCGATCTTCTCTTTCTTCACGGCCAACCGCACAGTGTCAGTTGTGACTGTTGTCAACATCCCGTCACTAGCTGCCATTAATGCTTTGTCATAACCCTGCGCCACACCAGGACCTGCAGAGGCAGTAACTGCCACTTGCCTGATGCTGTTACGCAACTGATCACCTGTCAGTTTGAACTCAATCTCTCCTTCTGGAGAGGGAATGAGAGGGAAACTGCGGGGATCAGTTCCTGTGATGTTGTAAGTGGCGTCTTCAGAAGAGATTTCGATTTTGTTGTCTTCTGAAGTGGACAAACGAACCTCTTCAGCTGAAACAGTCTGTATGGACTGTAATATGTCGCTGAAAAGCCCACCAGGAACGGACAATTCGCCGCCGAGCTCCATTTTGATGGGTAGTTTCTGTCGAATACTAATTCTGTTGTCCGTTGCAAATAATGAAAGACTCTTTCCCTCGTCCTCCGCCTTGAGCAAGATGTTTAACAAGACGCTTTCGGAGGTGGATGACGGGATGGCATTGGAGACTATCAGTACTCCGTGGAGCAGAACAGTCTTGGCGCAGACGAACTCCATATGCGAGTTCACCTCTAGGT
>CAZXTJ010000156.1:0-14200 GCA_964643655.1 uncultured bacterium | reverse complement strand
AGTCTGTGGAGGCCCCATTTGCCTACGTTGTCATGACCTGGGCAAAGGATTTGCGCCCTTGTGTAAAAAGTGCAACGTTGCCGAATTGTGACGTACGGAAGCTCTAATCAGCTTGTAGACAATAGTACCAACCAGCTAAAATGGCTTGTCTAGCAGATACACAACCTTTGTACAAAGATCTTCCATCTGAGGTCTTTTGGGGAGGAAATATAAAATGGAGCAGTGGCGAGCGAACGAACAAGACCTGAACCTCATCCTCGCTTCCGATCATACCGATCCTTTCCGCATTCTCGGCTGCCATGAAGTTGATGGCGGCACTGTGGTGCGAGCATTTTTACCTGAAGCTCGCGAGGTAGCTGTCCAACTTCCCGATAGTGAAGAGACAGTAGCCATGCAGAAAATCCGCGATGAGGGTTTTTACGAAGTTTTCCTTTCGGGCCAACGCCACTTTATTCCACGCCTTATGATCACTGGCTTCGACAATCATCGCTGGGAAATGGTTGATCCATATTCATTCCCGCCATTCCTGGGTGATCAGGATCTCTATTATCACTCTGAAGGTACACACATCCATGCATATGAACGGATGGGCGCTCACCCAACAGAATTCTGTGGAGTCACGGGAACCTCCTTTGCCGTATGGGCACCAACAGCTCGCCGAGTGAGTGTTGTTGGCGATTTCAACAAGTGGGATGGCCGTCGTAATCCCATGAGAGCCCGTGGCAATTCAGGTGTTTGGGAGCTTTTCATCCCCGGCCTCACATCTGGCGAAGTGTACAAATACGAAATCAGAACGGCAGAAGGATATACCCTAGAAAAGGCAGATCCATACGCATTCTGTTCCGAACCAAGACCACAGACAGCCTCTGTCATCTGGGATGCAGACTGCTTCCAGTGGTCAGATGGCGATTGGATGGAAAAACGCAAAAAATACAAGGCCCTTGAAGAGCCAATGTCTATCTACGAAGTGCATTGTGGTTCTTGGGCGCGAGTCCCCGAAGACGGAGATCGGCAGCTCAGTTATAAAGAGCTGGCCCACAAACTGGCGACTTACGTCAAAGAGATGGGTTATACACACGTAGAAGTGCTTCCAGTTGCGGAACACCCTTTTGGTGGTTCTTGGGGTTACCAAATTACACAGTATTTTGCACCAACACGACGTTTTGGCTGGCCCGACGAGTTTGCTTATTTCGTCAATCATATGCACGAAAATGGCATAGGCGTCATCCTAGACTGGGTTCCTGCTCACTTCCCTCGCGACACACATGCTCTAGCAAAATATGATGGTACCTGCCTATACGAACATGCCGATCCACGCCAAGGAGAGCATAAAGACTGGGGAACTCTGATATTTAACTATGGTCGCAACGAAGTGAAAAACTTCCTTCTCTCCAATGCACTTTATTGGCTCGATAAATATCACATCGATGGATTGCGCGTAGATGCAGTCGCTTCAATGCTCTATCTAGACTATTCGAAAAAAGAAGGCGAGTGGGTTCCCAATAAATACGGTGGAAAAGAGAACCTCGAAGCCATCGATTTCTTGAAGAAATTTAATGAAACAGTACACGAAGAGTATCCCGGCGTTGTAACCATCGCTGAAGAGTCGACTTCTTGGCCAGGTGTCTCACGTCCAACATACGCAGGTGGTCTCGGCTTCAATTTGAAGTGGAACATGGGGTGGATGCACGACAGCTTGAAATACATGGCTGAAGATCCTCTGTACCGCCGTTGGCACCAAGACAAACTCACCTTTGCCCTTCTTTATGCTTACACGGAAAACTTCGTTCTCGTCTTGTCTCACGATGAAGTAGTCCACCTGAAGGGCTCAATGGTCAACAAAATGACTGGTGATGAATGGCAGAAGTTCGCCAACTTGCGAGCACTTTACGCATATATGTACTCAACTCCAGGCAAAAAGCTCCTCTTCATGGGCGCTGATATTGCTCAGTGGGCTGAATGGAACCATCAGACCTCTCTTGACTGGCATTTGGTCGAGTATGAACCACACCATGGACTCAATGGCCTCGTACGAGACTTGAACCATCTGTATGCCAATGAAAAAGCACTCCACCAGGTGGATCACGAAAGTGACGGTTTCAAGTGGATTGACTTCCGCGATTCAGATAACTCAGTCATTTCTTATATGAGGAAAGCCAAAGACCAAGACGATGTCATCGTTGTTGTCTGTAACTTCACTCCTACTCCACGCCTTGGATACCGCATTGGTGTACCTCGTGAAGGTTTCTATCACGAGATTCTCAATACGGACTCACACATCTATTGGGGATCCAATATGGGTAATGAAGGTGGCCGCTGGGCGGAACCCATTCCTTGGCATGACAACATGTGGTCCATCTCAGTAGACATTCCACCTCTAGGTGTAGTCTTCTTCAAACCCGACCCATTGCCCAAACCAGAGGTAAAAGAAGAACCTGAGGTAATCGAAGTCACTGTGGAAACCAAAGAAGTTGTCGAGGAACCCAAAAAATCAGCAACAAGGAAAAAGGCTGCGCCCAAAAAGAAAACTGCGACTAAGAAAAAAGCTACCAAGAAGAAAAAGTAGCTTTATTTATTGGCCAAGGACGTCTTTCTTGATCTCAAGGCAGACGTCCTTGGATAAACCAAGAGAACGGGCTAATCCCATGACGATATCGCCTTCTTGGCGAGATAGTTTTCCGTCCTCATAAACACGCTCTAGAATCTTTCTGAAGAGCTCAGCAGGTTCCAGTTCCCCTTCAATGGCTCCCTGTTTTGCAAGGGCTGATTTTTCTTCAGCCACTATTGCTGAGATCTTTTCATTGCCAATGGCAAATCGAGAGCAAATCTTCTGGAACAACTTTTTCTCTTTTGAAGAGACGGTGCCATCTCGAAAAACATCTCTAGCTGCCATTCTAATGACTTCTTCACTAGTAATTTCTGAACAAGAAAAGGTTTTCTGAGATTGAGTCTTCGGCGCTGGTTTGCTTGGCTGCCTTTCTTTTAGGGATACTACTTCTGCAGCTGCGCTTATCTTTTCATAAAGATGGGTTTTCATCCGCCTTTTCAGCACAGCAACTACATGTTCAGGATCCAAAGCTCCTTGTAGGCACCATGCTCGAGCCAATAAAGGAATGACCTCATCTTCTCCCCCCTCTTTGAAGAGGAGATCGGCCTTGGTCAATAGAGCTTTTAGATTGTTCTCATAGAGACACAAGGCCTCATCGAGCAGTTGTTTCGCTCTTTCGACATGAAGCTCTTTGAATTCGATTTCTGCAAGCTCCGTCTTGGCTCGATAGGAGTTAGAGAAAAGCTCGAGCTCTTCCTCTAGAGGTTTTTTCGCCTCACGCATCTTGCCATTGGCAACCAACAACCGAGCCAAAACCACTCTTAATCCTGCCATATCAGGATTTTCCTCAACGGAGCTTTGTGCTTGCCTAAGGGCCTCCATGAAACGCCGCTGGTTTGCCAAGCGACGGGCTCGCGAAAGAGAGCCAGAAAAATCAAAGAGATAATCACCAAAGCGAGAACTTATGTCCTCAGTACCATCCTTTGTCAACAAGACCACTGCAGGCCTTTTCGAACCATTTACCAAGAGTTTCTTGAGTTTGAAGTAAAGCTCGCCAGTGAGGGGTGAGGATTCAGCAATTGTCACACCTCTATCAGGCAATTCCATTTTGATGAAAGGATTACCCTTGTCGTCGGCAGAGAGTTCTAAATCAAATTTGACTGCATAAAGCTGTTCTTTCGCTAGGCTGTCACGGCCTGACAACTGTAAAGTAGGAACATCTCCTTCTGCAGCAAAATTGATATCTATTAGAAAACCCATTCATCTCCCCTCTCTTTGCAAAGGTTCGCAATTAATCGTACCACAGTGACCACCAGGAGAGTTCCGTTGTAGGGTAGAGATAACAGGAGAGAAAAATGGCTGCAAAGGGACTTGCTGGCCACTGGTCACGAGACAAACAATTCGAATACTTGCGACGCGTCTTCTACAAATGTAACTGGATGGAACTCCATGGCATTAGTAGTGACGGGCCTATAGTCATTGATTTGGAGAACTTTTTTGTTCCTCTGTCGGCACCTGCTCCTTTGCGAGAAGGAGAAAGCAAAGAAGAAAAAGAGAGAACTCTCGCCTCTTGGCGAATGGTCACACCTGTTAGAAGGAAAAAGACTGGAGGCAAAGCTCACACCACAGGAAAAGAGGGAAGTGAAGCGCGAACTGTTCAGAAGCTTCTATCCCGCCATCCCCGCCTTGTAGTCTCTGGTCCTCCTGGCGCAGGTAAATCGACGACCATAGCTTATATATCATCAGTTTTAGCCAGAGGTATTGGACGTGATGACAATGAACTGCTCTCGTCCCGCTTGGGTTTACGAGCGAATCCCCCCTTCCCCCTCCCCATCTCATTAGTTGATATTCATCGATGGGTCAGAAGCAGAGAAGGTCGTTCAAAGGTTACAACAAGGCTGGTCGCACCTTTGTCCAATGCATTACGAGAACGTTTTGGTGAATGCGCGCCAGATGCGCAGGCGTTGGACGCATTGTGCCGCTCAGGTCGAGTTTTGTTACTGCTAGACGGATTTGATGAAATCGACGACGAGTTGGCAAGAGACGTACTTTTAACAGCCATTGGAGATTTGGCAATAGTATATCCGTGGTGCTCCATCCTCTTTGCCACGAGATCTTCCGTTTTTGATTGGCCAGTGGAGCGTTTGATGCGGCGCGGTTTTTCGGCCACCATGGTTTTCCCCTTTGATAGTCCTGACATTCGAGAGTTCACTTTGAGATGGATAGCAGCAATTTACGCTGGCGCTGTAAAACTCAATGAAAACAATGGTGACCTACTTTCTGGAATAAGGCACTACGACACGATTGAGATAAACAAAGAAAGAAGGGATGTGTTACGTGGTCTGAACGGACGGGCTCATGGTTTCTATCGCGCCCTGACCTTTCATCACGTAATCGGTGAGATGATAGGTAGCCCCTTAGTAGCCACTGCTGCCTGTGGCATTCTTTATAATGTGGAGTTGCTACCACAAAAAGCAGAGAAGATTATGGCAACACTAACAGATGCGCTCCTGAAACTTAGGCCTTGTTTTGGACACGAAAGTTGTACAGAACCTGAATTCTACGACAAACCTCTCTTAGGGACTCTCAGAAAGCTTGCCCATTTCTATCAAGGAAAGAGTGAAGCGCCATATGTGACAGAACCAATGCGTTTATATCTGCAGAAGCTTGGATTTCTCGTGCCCACAGATGAAGAGCTGGACTGTTTTCGCCACGAAAGTTTGGAAAAGTACTTTTCTAACCTGGGAGAGCTTTGAAAAAGGGAAGTCGCTTAAACAACAGGTATCTTATCGACAAACTCCTTGGAGAAGGAGGAATGGCTCGCGTTTACCTTGCTCACGACGAAAGGTATCAACGCCCTGTAGCTATCAAAGTGCTAAAAGGCGTCGATGATTTGAATGAACGCCAACGTGTAGTTGCAGAAGCTCACAATTGCGCTCGTTTATCTCATCCAAACATAGTGGCAATCTACGATGCCTTTGAGGATAAGGGGGTACCCATCATTGTCCTCGAGTATGTTGAGGGAAAAACCTTTCGCCAATTATTAGACGCTGGAATACAGAATGACGAAGCGCTTTCCATAATCGGTGACACTGCCCAAGCTCTTTATCATGCTCACGTTGCTAATGTCGTACATAGGGACATCAAGCCAGAGAACATCATTGTTACGGAAGATGGGAAAGCAAAGGTAACAGATTGGGGTTTGTCACGAACTTTAGATGACCCTACAGGTTTGACTCGGACAGGAGTAATTGTTGGTACGCCTGCTTATCTGGCTCCTGAACGTTTACAAAGCAAGAAGGTTAACAAGGCAAGTGACTTGTATGCACTTGGCTGTATGCTCTTTGAAGTTTTCAACAACAAACCTCCCTATGGAACAGAGCCAATTGCTTCTGTTCTGCAAGGCCATCTGAGCCAAAAGACTCCTCATCTACGCTCAAATTCTCGAGAATTGAATGAAATATCAACAAAGCTGCTGGACAAGGAGCCTCAGAAGCGTCCTTCTCCAAATGAGCTAGTTGCTGTCATTGATGGTTATAGTTCTGCAAATGATGCTGCTCCTTTCAGCCATATAGAAACGAAACACAAGAAGTCCTGGCGCAGACCTTTTTTCGCACTATCAACCACATTGCTCATCTTGATGACAATCTTTGTTTCCCTTACTTCGGAAAAGAATTCGCACAAACCAAACAGAAATATCACGGTAAGTAGAGAGTCTTTCAAAAAAGAGCTGAAAAAACTTGTCTTTGGTAAGCAAGACAAAGCTAGAGGAAGCAGGGCTTTGTTACTAAGTAGGCGAGTGACTTTTGAGGATCTTCTGTCAGCCACAGATGAGATTTCCATAGAGTTACATTACAAGCAAAACAATATTATAAACCGCAAAGCTGCTCGGTGGTCTGCTGAGAGACTAGCTGTACTAGTGGACTTTGTCTCTACATTGCCAGCCAGCAACAATGACGAATATGCCCCCATCTTTTTTCGGCTGCTGACTATGGCTGAAGGTTTACGCCAAACTGATAATCGGCTCATTCGAGAAGCACTCAAAGAAACGGCAGCAGTCGCAAAAAGAGACTTAACTGGTGCACTAAAAGGTGCACTGATGAGGGTCGATCAGGAGGTAGGGGACGTATCCTGCGCCAACATCCTACTCAACAAACTCAATCGGTTTTTCAACAGCGAACACAATAGTTGGACAACGACCTTTTTATACAGAGCCATATCCATCTCAATGAATCTCAAGTTGGACAACAATCGTCTGGGCAAAAAAGAACTCGACAAACTCAGCAAGATGGACCCCGCTGCAGCTCACCTGACTGAAACAACATTCTTATACTTCCTTGCTCGTCTCAGGGCAGATTTATTGAGAGCAACTAACAATGTAAATGGATTAAAAGTTCTTGCCCAACACCATTGGGACAATCCACCAAAAATCCAGTGGCTCACTACGCTCCCTAATCGACGATGGCTGTTGTGGCGCGACATAATGATTAGAGACATCGCCACAGCACTACTTTTGAATAAGGAACGAAAGCGCGCTATCAAACGTTGCCACCAGATTTTCCAGAAATATGGTGACAATAAATACAAAGCCCTTCTGCTGCAATTCACAGCAGATCTGTTGGCCCCCCAGCAACTGAACAAAGTCCGCGAGGATTTCAGAGAGCGTTATCCAATCTTTCACTCCTTGGAGCGGCCACAAACAACGAACTAACTCTGCCCTTTCCAGGCAGGCAGTTTTGCCATCATTTCTCGAGCCGTTCTTTGGGCAACGCCTTCAGCTAAGCCTTGTGTCTTCACGATGAAACCAGTCAAGCTGGCAAGCTTCTCATCGTAAGATTGCATTGTGCCATCTTCTCTTGCACAGAACCGGCAGTAGTTCCGCTCGATGTCGTTACAGGCAAAGTCTTCCGATTTATTCATTGGCATTCCACAGGCAACACAAGTTTTACTCATGTTCATCCTTTCAGAAGAAGAATGTAATGCTCGACGAGTTCTTTCCCACACTTTTTGATGACAGAACCACTGGGAGCGAATAGGTCTGCATTGACAAGGTAGTGATTGACCAACCCTAGCCAAGTGTTAAACAGCAGGTGAGTTGGGATTCGTCTTATTTTCTTTTTTGTGGCCGCTTTTTCTGCCACTGTTGACAAGTGGTGAGAAACAGCTGAGTTAAAGGCTGTCATCGTAGCACGTGCTTCGTCAGGTAACAGAGGCGCTTCGATGACCAATCGACGATAAAAGCCCTCAAACTCTGAAATGACTTTTAAATGTGCTTCGAGTACATGTTTAAGTGAGGCACCTTTATCCATTAGCTCTCTCGTCCTGACACCTACTTTTCGACCAAATGCCTCAATGACAGCAACTACTAAGTCTTCACGCTTGGGAAAATGTGCAAAGACAGATCCGTGTGACACGCCAGCCGCATTGGCAACATCGACAGTACGTGTCATCAACAGACCTTTTTCTGCAAACACAACTAAAGCGACCTGCAGCAGGTGCTCTCTCGTTTGTTGTTTTTGTAACTGCCTTTTATTCATTGAGTGCTCACTCATTGAGTTTAAACTCAATGCAATTGTTTGTCAAACATGGATATTCTGACTCGGAGTTATCTCAACAAAGACCAAAAAGCTCTTTGAAAGGCAGACCAACCCACTTGCACCTGAAAGAGGTCTACCTCGAGTGCCTTCGTTCCCTCGTTTATCACTTTGAGCAGAGGTTTACTCAGAGCTGGATAGTTAACAAAAGCAAGGAAAAAGATGACTATCGTAAAGGGAGCGATTTTTTTAGCAAACTCTTCTACTTTTTTGGGTAACCAAGGAGCAAGCCAACCATAACCATCAAGTGGTGGGATGGGTAACATATTGATCACAAAAGCCATGACCTGCACATTGACCAGAACAGCCAAAGAGTATGCAAACTCACTTCGGTCAAAGGGATCAATGTACCCAGTCAAAAATGGAATGGCTAGCAGGATGGCAAGCAGAGCATTGCTCAGTGGCCCCGCCAATGAAGTAGCAGAGCGCCAAAAACGAGAACGCAACAGATCTGTACGAATATAGACGGCCCCACCAGGAAGAGCCACTCTACCCATGAGGAGAAAGAGTACAGGCAATAGGAGACTGAAAAATGGATGAGCGTATTTCAGGGGATTAAAGGTGAGATAGCCCTTGTCCTTAACGGTGTGATCGCCACCATAATATGCCACAAGGGCGTGGGAAAACTCGTGAAAACAGAGAGTGAATACCCAGCCAAAGAGAACTATTAGCAGGCATTTCATTCAGCTACACGGAACTGTAATGTGTACCAACGGCTCTTCGCACACGCTTGAGCATTGGGATGAAAGTCTCGCGAGCTTTGAGAGCGCCTTTCTTCAATATCCGAACAACACCAGTTCGGTCTTTGGCAAACTCTTCTCTTTTCTCGCGAGCTTCTGCAAAGTGGTCCCAAATAATGTCACAGAGTGCTTGTTTGGCATGTCCATATCCGTAGTTGCCACCCTCGTAATTCGCTCGCATTTCTTTTAGCTGCTCTTCATTAGCGAAGAGTTTGTAGAGAGCAAAGACAATACACTTGTCTGGATCTTTGGGATCCTCCAAGGGGGTTGCATCGGTGACGATTTTCATACATTTCTTACTAAGAGCTTTCTTCGATGGCTCGAAGATATTGATGGTGTTGCCATAACTCTTGGACATCTTGTTTCCATCAATTCCTGGAACGATTGCCACTTCGTCATCAATGTCTGGCTCAGGCAGAGTGAGTATCTCACCATACTGATTGTTGAATTTCATAGCGATGTCGCGTGTTACTTCGACATGCTGTTTCTGATCTTTGCCAACAGGGATTTTGTCTGCCGAGAAGGCAAGAATGTCGGCAGCCATCAATATTGGATAACAGAACAAGCCATGGTTGGCTGCAATACCTTTTGATGTCTTGTCTTTGTATGAGTGGCAGCGTTCGAGCAATCCCATTGGAGTAAAATTACCCAAATACCAGGCGAATTCGTGTATTTCAGGAATATCCGATTGGGCCCAAAAGACCGAACGTTCAGGATCCAATCCCAAGGCCAAAAAATCGATTGCTGCCTCAATCGTGTTTTGACTGAGGCTATCACCGTCAGGCACAGATGTCTGCGCATGAAAATTGACGATAAAGGCAAATAATTCGTTCTCTTCTTGATAACGAACCATTCGTTTCATCATTCCGAAATAGTTACCAAGCGTCAAATCACCTGAGGGTTGTATACCAGAGAGTACTCGCACTTCATTCCTCCCATATAAGATGTTCCACAACGTGGGTAGACAATGATACCAAAAATTCCCCCAAAGTGCGCATGCTCAATAACGAGTCGAAGATAGAAAAATCCTGCTGGTACGATTTTCCCGCGAAAAACGTTTACTAATCACTAATAGAGAAAAACACCAAGCGACAAAGACCACGGGCAACCAAGCAGGAAGGGCTGCCACACCAAATCCATCTTTGGTCGTCCAGGGGCTGAGCTTGCCAGAGAGCAAACCAAGAACAAATGGGTCACCCATGGCTCCGAGCAATATCCAATCCACCAAATTGACGACAAAAGCTGCACCTATGGCCAAACCTAGGCGACCGGTTCGGGTAACTAGGCTACACATCAAAATGCCGAAAACGAATGAAACGACAAAACTATGCCACGTTCCAGATAAACCCGTGTGAAAGACTGCCCACAAGAAGGATGTCACTACGGCTGCAGAACCAACGTGCAGACTCAACTCTGCACTTTTGAAGAGCCCTCCACGGAAGAAAGTCTCTTGTCCAGCGGCCATGACAAATGCCAACAAAATGGCGTGAATGATAGCCAGTGGTGACCAAGCACCTGCCGATACAACAACTCCCATTTTCCACAAGACTGTGGCAAAACCACCCAGGATTGCCGTGAATACCAAAGTGGACATTGTGAGAGACCAGACTCCACCAGGGTCCTCTCCTCCAGACACGCTAAATATCTTTCCGCCAACTATCCATATAGCTAGAGAGGTCAACCAACAGTAGATGAGAAAGAGACCACTGTGACCGATCAATGGATGACTCCAGAACATCAATTGCAAATAGCCAAAGCCAATTCCAAAAGTTCCTTTGACCATGATGGAAAAGAGCAAAATGAGCAAGCAGGGTCCAATGACAGAACCGGAAGTGGTCGTATAGTCCCAGAGGAAAGCCAAGACTGGCAAACAGACGAACCATAGGAGCACAAACAGAATGATGAGCAGTAAAACGAGAGCAGGAGGAAAGATGACACGTACCATGGCTGCTGAGCCTCGTTTTGGTGGAGAAGCTTTCTCGTCACTTGCCATGGGCAAGATGGCCAAATCCTCTTCTGGTTTGTTCCCTGAAGCTGCAGCGAGCATTTTACCTTCACCCCAAAGCGTACGGACTCTATCCTCCAAGGCCCTGGCTTTGGGAACGAGCAGTCCTGCATCGATGTGGTCGAGGGCTTTTGTGGCCAATTCGAGCCTTTTCAATGATGTCTTGTAATATTTCTTCTTTTTGTATCGTAAGGCTTCTTCAACGAGAATTTTTGCTCTGACGTAATATGCTTCGGCCAGAGCTTTGTCATCACCTTTTAAACGACCAACATAGACCCACGCTATCTGAACATTACCAGCCAATAGAAGTTCATTGGCACGGGCCAGCAAAAACGTGCTGTCATCTTGCTTTTCGACGAACTTCTCTCTGTAGAGAGTCTCCCACTCTTGGGCAAAACGATGTTCCGTTGTGTGCGCCGCACGCTGCAAAGCTTGAATGAAATGGTCACCTCTTCTGAGTCGAGCCAAGAGGCTAGCCAATCCACCATGAGGTTTGCACTTATCAGCAAGCAAACCTACTGCCGTACATGCGGGGAAATAATCACGAGTCTCCAAAACGTACCAATCCAGATTGGCATATTCTAGGGTTAGACCCTTTTTGGCGCTTCTAAAAGTCCTGTAATCAGTCGTCTTCCCCAAAGCTGAGGGTACAAATTCTGCTAATCCCTCATCCAACCAAAGTGGATAATCAGTGGGTAAACCGACTCCAGAGACACTGCTCAACAATGTTGCGTGAGTAATTTCGTGATAAACCGTTCGCGGATCGAGCAAAGTATCCAAGCGGACATCAATGAACAAACCACCAAAACCTCCCATATGACGATGAAGCAAATGGCGTGGAGCTCTAATCCACAAAGTTGGTGGGTCACAGCCAAGATATTTGGCAACTTCAATTCTCGCCTCTGAAAAGAGTTTGACTACTTTTTCAGCAGTCTCTTTGGGCAGTGTTTTGGGAGGTGCCCAGAGATAGACGGTCTTGTCTTCGTTAGTAAAGGGATCTGCCGTCAACTCAGCCATTGCAGCAAACACAGACAACTCTTCATTGCCTACTTCTTTTTCAGTTGCCAATCTAGCAACTGCAAATGCTGCTCTCTCAAATCCTACTGCCAAAAGGCTTTGGGCAACATCTCCAACGAGCAAGGGGCTCACAAACCAAGCTGGCACTAAAAGAAGGACAACAAAGACTATTACACGCCATGGTTTGCTACGAGCCTGTGCCATATTTTTTGCCCTACTTAGCTAAGGAACGATATCTTTCATCGATAATCGTGGTCAAAATGTCAATGACCACTGTGTTGAACCGTCCGAATGGAATGACCAAATCAGCATGAGCCTTTGTAGGCTCAACATACGTTTGGTGCATTGGTCGAACATCTTTGAGATATCTCTCCTTTACCGATTCGAAAGTTCTACCACGTTCCGTAATGTCTCGTTTTAGTCGTCGAAGAATCCTTAGATCAGAATCAGTATCGACGAAGATCTTGATATCCATGAGGTTTCGCAGACGTTCATCATGTAGTACGAGAATTCCTTCGAGGATGACAACCTTGGCCTCTGGTATGCGAATGGTCGCCTTAGCCCTAGTGTGGTGAGTAAAATCGTAAGTTGGAGCTTCCACTGCCTGACCACCCAAAAGCGTTTGAACGTGCTCAACGAGCATGGTGTGATCAAAACTGTCAGGATGGTCGTAGTTTGTTTTGACGCGCTCGTCCATGCTGAGAGATGACTGATCCTTGTAATACCAGTCCTCGCGCAAGATGGCCACTTGATCCGGTGTGACTACCTTTGATATGTGATCAACGAGGGTAGTTTTCCCTGATGCTGTACCGCCACCTATACCAATGAGAATCGGCTTGGGCATAATTCTCCTTCGTTAACTTGTGAAAATGCGCCTCCAAGATAACAAGAGGAGCTAGTGGGAGCAAGAAAGGGAACTACAAATTACTAATGGAGTGTAGGAAGATGGTAACTGCAAGCAAATCTGCACTTCCGCCAGGACTCAATGAACATTGAAGACAAAAATCCTCTAAATTAGCAAAAGCTATCTTGCCTTTTTCGTTTGTCGGCCAACCGTTATCCAAGGCAGCTTTGGCACATTCCTGCAGATGTTTCTGTCCAGCTGGACCTGAGCGATAGAGAACATTTGAGTCTTCAACAACTGCCATGAGGGCTAAAAGTGTCCGCACCGATGGCACATGGCCATCATATCGTTTTATAGAAGATATGTACTCAGGCAAAGCCACCTTCAGAACACATGGAAAACCCTGTTCAGCTTCCCCCCTAATCCCACGTGACTGAAAGCTCAAGTAGTTCGCTTCACCTTTTGTATTGATGTTCTCTTTGTTTAACCCATCAAAGTGTGCAACTAATCCAGAGCTTATTGCAGAGGCTTCTTGGCAGACCAGGCTTGGCTCTAGCTGCTCTCCCCGCCCCACTAAGCTTCCAGCTGCTCCACACAACAAACCAATGGAAAAGATCATTCCTTTGTGTGTGTTCACTCCACCGGTCCGAGCAAACATGACTTCTTCAGCTTTGATACCTATGGGCTGCAACTTTCGAAAGAGAGCCAATGGTGACACAATTCCTCGTATAGCTCTTCGAGCAGCAAGGTCAGCACATTGAGCGAGATAAGGAGCAATCACATTGCTACTTTCAATGAGCAGCTCGAGATCCATATCACGATGAACACCACCACCTCTTTCATCAACGAGGCCTGGTTTTGGTGTCACCCTAGCTTCGGCCGCTATTGCTTCGTGGGCAGCCTGGCCAATTCTAGTGACCCTTGGCTTGAGTTCTTCTCGTTTTCTGACAAAAGTCTCAACCTCGTTCTTCACCCAGGTAAAAACTTCCTCTTTTGTGTGACGCTGCAAACGTCTGCACACCAAAGCTGGTTCATCACATAAAAAACAAGAGCGAGTTGGTCGCCCCACAGCAGCGCCACTGATACACTCTTCACCAAGATAAACATCGAGATCCCACAATCGTCCCAAAGGATGTCGCTCTTCCAGGCGCATTAACAACCTTTTGAGGTAGTTGGCTGAAAATCCACCAATTGCTAGTGCAGCAAATCTGTCATTCCACAGCACTTTTCGGCGAAGTGGTGAAAGATTGAGCAAAGATAGTTCGCGTAATCCCTCTCGGAACACACTGTCGAAACTGTCAGTCATTGGACAGCCTCTTGGTACATTTAATCCGAAAGTAACGACAGCTGTACCGTGCTCAGCCAACTTCAACCGCAGTGCCTGCCGAATGAGAAGTCTATCTTTCACCAAGAAACCTCAATGTCGACTCATTTTTTTGCGGATACCAGTAA
>CAZXTJ010000155.1:2331-14244 GCA_964643655.1 uncultured bacterium | reverse complement strand
AGGCTGTGTGAATGTGATAATGGCGTTCTCTGAGAAATTCACGGACACGATTGATGGTGCGAAGTTTTTGCACGGGCGATACGAGAGGGTTGGCCTCGTCACAAGAACCGAGAGTCCAATCACCTGTACATACTGCACCTCGATAAATGATGAGCAAGTCTTGGGGAGAATGTTTGGGAGCGTGGAGCAAAAAGAGTGGTTCACCAGCCAAACTCATCTCTTTCACATCGTAATAAAAGATGTCATCAAAGGCTGAACGACGGTACCACTCTAAAAAGGAGCGATGAGCCACTACGCGGGCTTTGGGAAAGGCGTGACGGAAGTGAGGAAAACCATAAGTGTGGTCAATGTGAGCATGTGTTAGCAATATCCATTTGATTTTGAGATTGTGTTCTTCGGCAAATTCTTTGGCGTCTACCCAGGGTTTGGGTGCTCCTACTTGATATGGCGGCATTTCGAGAAGAGCTGCCTCTCCTCCGTTTTCCAAGATGAAGACTCCGACTCCGAAAGGGCTGTAGCGCCCTATGAGCCATATGCCGTCACATACTAGCTCCGCCATTTGCTCCCCTGCTCTCTTCCCACAGTCTTCACCATGATAGATAGCTAGATGTGGCTCGAGCCAGAGAAAGCTTCCATTAATTTCCCAGAAGTTTGATTGAGTCTTTGAGAACGTTCTTCGTGTTGGACCAAACACGACCGATTTTGCCTGAATTGACATATTCCTGTTGCTCGACTGTGAGGCAATCATAGCTGATGGCGTAGACTGTATCGAGGGATACGTAGACAGCATTGCTATGGATCCAAGCATCACATAGTGAGGCGTCCGAAATGTACCACTCTTCGTCAGATTTGACTCTGAGTACATCATTCAAAGTAACACTGCGTTCCATTTCGACTGTACCCAAAATGTCTTTGTATTCTCTGAAGGCTGCATCCGTTAGTTTGCCTTCTGCTGTGAAATCACTCTGTGAGGAGGAGCATCTGAAGCTTTCCATTTCATCAACAGTAGATGGAACTTTGCCGCGGCAGATGACGAGAACTGTTACCGTTTCGCGCTCGATAGCGCCTTCATAGTTGCTGATGTCATTCTCAGGCGTTGGTGTAACGAACCAGCTCTGTTTCATGAGATTGGATCCAGCGCGGCTGATACCACAGTGATAACCACTACCGGGAATGAACTGTATCTTGAGGCTGTCACTGCTTTCGCCACCTTTTAGTTCGATGTACTCAGCAGCTGTCAGTTCAGCACCGTCAACTTTGACGAGGGCTACGTGGCGAGGAACGACAGCGGCAAGACCTTGTGCTGCACCAACGACATAGTCAGTGGCTTTTTCAGATTTGCTGGGCTGAGTAATGGGGCACCTCACATAAAAACGAGCATCGTCTTCAGCTGTGTAACAGAAAAGGTTGCTGGCAAAAGATGAATTGATAACCACGAGGGAGATGATGATTGTCATTGTGAACTGCTTCATTTTTTCCTCCTTTTGTTGTGGTTTCGTCTAATGCTAGCTTTGTGCCAAAGGCGTCAATGGCTGTTTTAGTGCACTTTGGAGCGCTCTTTTGATTTGGAGCTGTCTCCTTTGAAACGTTATTCCCAAATTTGAACCAGAGAAAATTGGAACCATCCCTACCTCTTCATGTCTCACCTATTGTGGAGGGTCCTTTTTTTGGTTTTGGGTGCAACCGAAATGGGGTTATGGCGTGGATTTAGTTGGTCAGGTACTGGGCAAATACCGTATTGTCGAGAAAATTGGCTCTGGAGGAATGGCAGACGTTTTCAAGGGATTGCAAGTTGGTCTCGAACGAGAGGTTGCAATCAAGGTACTGCCGCCAACATATGCAAAGGACCTAGACCGCCTCAAACGTTTTCGTCGCGAGTCTCAAGCCACAGCCAAACTGAGTCATCCCAACATAATTACCATCTATGATTCTGGAGAGCAGGACGGTTATTACTTTTATGTAATGGAGTACCTCAAGGATGAGTCCTTAGCTACCCTCATCAAAAGGGAAGGCCCTTTGGACTTGAAACAAGGCCTGAAGATAGGCAAAGACGTCCTCAAAGCCCTTGTCTACACCCACGACAAATCAATCATTCATCGTGATTTGAAACCAGATAACATCCGTTTTGACTTACGTGGAAACGCCATCGTCACTGACTTTGGCCTCGTCAAAGACCTCCAAGAGACTTCGCTGACCATGACTGGCATATCCATTGGTACACCTCAATACATGTCGCCTGAGCAGTTGCATGGTGAAGAGGTAGATGAACGCTCAGACATCTATCAACTCGGTGTTTTGCTCTATGAGATGTTTTGTGGGACCACTGTCGGTGAATTACTTTCGCCCAAAGAGCGCAACAGTGAGTTGCCTGACGACCTTTGTGAGCTCATATTGTGTGCTCTGGCCAAAGAGAGTGGAGACCGTTTCCAATCGGCCGAGGTTATGTTGCAAGCGCTCACAAAAGTGGAACGCAAATTCGAAGCTCGTCAGGCCAGCAACCGTAGCGCTTCTAGCGCCACTCGTGGGTTTTCTACACGCTCGTTGTCAACATCTCGAGCACTCTCAACAGCCGCACCCACTCTTGCTACTGACACCGCCCAAATCCAAAAGCCAGAAAGGGGCGGCTTTTACCACTCTTTGCTGTCACTACTCGCTGGCCCCAACTATCAAGAGCAGACACAAAATGAGCTCCTTTATAACGCTTCAATGGTTGTGCTACCAGGCGTACTCACCTGCTTGTTGTTAGTTTTATATGTGACAGACAACCTCTTCCCACGCCCAGAGTTGAGATTGCTCGAGCAAGCCATTGAAGAACAAAGCGAAAGAGCTGTGCTGGCTTGGAAAACAAATGCCCCCTGTTATTCTTATATCGAATATTACACAAGCCTTGATACACGCCAACGCTCAACTGTTTCCGCCAATGCGCAAAATGAATTTCGTACTGAGCTGACCAACCTAGACTCTGATACAACTTACTATTTTCAGTTTGTTTTCACTTATGACCCTGACGATCCAGAATCTTTCGTTTATTCAAAAGAGCTGGAACTAAAAACTAAACCAGAGGTGCGGATTTTCAGTGCTAACTACACTCCTGGTGCTCGCCATGTACAAATAAGCTGGAACACGAACGTGGAAACGGACACCCTCGTCCGCATTGGTACGAGTCAAGATTATTCACGAGAGCAGCGTAATGAAGACCAAATCCGCGAAACAGATCACTCCATCAGGATTGATGGTTTGGAGAGGAACACTCGATATCACTTTGTCATTGTGGCCACAGATCCCGACCAAGAAGGCAAACCCAAGTTCTCTCAGGACTATACCTTCAGAACTCGTGACAATGATGACCCAATCCTTACCAATCCAAGCAATGAAGCACCACTCGTCGAGCTCGCCAAGAGTTACGTAGACAAACTAACAAGGATGACTCCTGATGAGAGGAAGAAGCTAGAACAGAGCCTGGATCAATATCTCATTATCAATGCAGATAAGACTTTGACAGTGGAGAAGAAGCGGGAAATCATAGCTGGAACGACAAATGGGGACAATTTCAATGACCGCCTTCGTTATTTCAAAGTGTGGATGGAGCAGTTGGATAAATCTGGCATCAAACATGGCCTCAATCCTAGAAGAGACGCCATTTTGCAATCCATGAACTTCATCAATCCCAAAAAATCACACAAGCGGTTGGATGAAGCTCTGCAAAAACTCGATGAGAAGGAACGTCAAGGACGTGGGACTTGAGCTGTGCTTTGGTCTATTGACCAAGAAGGTTCATATCTTTGAGTTTTTCTTTACCTTTATTGAGCCAGTTACCAAGAGTTTCGGTAGTTGTTTGCAAAGCGCGACCAAACATTCCCTTGCGCACATATTCAGCCTGGCGTTCAGAAAGACAATCAAAATCGATGGCGTAGATTTCGCCAACGGAAAGGTCGGAACAGCTTGCATAAACGAAACCTTGGCCGAACTCAGCTTCGGCAAGATGTCCATCGTTGAACCCCCAAGGACCTGAACCTTGGAAACGAAGGAAAGATGTAATGTTGATATTGCGTTCAATATAGATGACACACATATCGGATTTTTTCTCTTCGAATACTGAGTCCTTCAATTTGCCTTTGTCATCGAAGTAGTTGTTGCTCTCGTAACGATAAAACTCCTGTGCGTCGCTTTTACCCTTGATGGATTTTTTGCCAATGCCTTTTATGGCAACGACGGGAAAGACTTCAAGTGGTTCAGAGTCATTTGCCTGACCTTCTTGGACCTCATCGTAATCTTCAGCTCTATCAACGATTGTGGAGTTACCCATCTGTACAGAACCTGCAGGTAAAGTACCTGCATGAAAACCACTAGCAGGAAGGAACTGGATGACGAGGCGGTCTTGTGGCTGGCCACCCATTTTTTCCACATATTCCTTGGTGGTGTAACGTGTGCCACCATCAACGACGTAAGAGACATTTCGTTTGATCATCGCAGCCAAGGCGATGAAACCGTTACCCAAAGCTTCTGCAGCGTTGTCTGATTTGTTGGGCTGGGTGATGGGCATACGAACGTAGAACTTGGTGTCGCCACCAATTTCTTTGTAGCAGTAATAGTTGGCTGCCAAGACGTTGGAAGCGGAAAGTAGGACGAAGATACCTACGAGTGAGACTAGTCCAAGAGTGGTGACCTGCTTCATTACGACCTCCCCTATATTGTATAGAGTAGACCACTGCAATTAAGAAGCCAACTGTTCCTTGAAAAAACTGCCCTTTAACGAATAGGGTTTCGCTCTTCATCCCTTAAGAGTGTCTCAAATCGAACGTTTCATTTGAGACAGCCATGTTTCAAATGAGTCACTGTCCCAGAAGTTTTAGGTCACCAAATTTGTCTTTTACTGTATTTGTTGCAGTGCCAGCTTTATCTTTTGTTGTTTTCCATACTCGGCCAAACCAATTGGAACGAACATACTCGAGCTGTTTGCTCGTGAGATTTTCGAAACTGAATGCTCGAGCCATACCATAGCTAAGATCGCTATAAGTACCATAGAGGCTTCCAGAGCCATATTTGACTTCATCAATCATGTCATCCCAATCATCGCGACCCTTGATGCGGATGAAACCAGTTATATCGTGATGTCTTTCGAACTCGACAATTTTCATATCTCCACGATGTTTGGCAAAAAACTCGTCTGTGAGTTTACCCTCACCATCAAAGCCTTTGTTGTCAAAGAGCAACAAATCGTCAGTGGATTTGATACCAAAAGTCTTGCTGGTTATGACTATGACGGAAAAAGGAATATTGGGAGTGTCAGCATAGCTACTTCCGCTGCTTCCGCTGGATTCAGTTTCAACATCACTTGAAGGAGCAGCTTCTACGAGCCAACTCTGCTTCATTGCCACCCCACCTGGAGCAGTAATACCTACGTGGCAACCACTTGCTGGAAGGTATTGAAGGATAAGTCTATCACCACTTTGGCCACCCACACTTTCGATGAACTCATCTGCAGAGAGGCGCTGACCATCAACATAAACAAAGGCAACACGACGTTTGATCATATTGGCCAAAGCAACCATACCATTGGTTACTTTGCCAATGGCGCTATCTGTTCCTTGGACCTGAGTAATGGCACCACAGACATAAAATTTATTAGAACCAGTTGCGTCTTGGTAACAGTAATATCTTGCAGCCGAAGCGCTATTGACCAAGACTAGAACCATCAGACTCATTAGGGCAAAAAATGTGAACTGCTTCATTGTGCCTCCTTGTTATGCCTTTTCCTTTGCAAAACAGAAGCCACATTAAACCCACCACTGAATTTAGCTCCTACAGCCAGTTACACTTTTTTGCCCCTAAAGAAACCGTATCACCAATGTGACACTGTCTAATATTCAAGACGGGCACCACGGCCGTCAGTTGCTCCGCTGACAGCTGGGGGCAAAACTTTTGTTACTTCTTCCACGCCTTTGTCAGTGTGTACATCTATTTGGGCGTAATAACCGCCTTCAGCGGAATGAAAACCATGCAAATTGACTTGGCCTTCACCAAACTTATTGCTTAGAGGTTTTTCGATTCGCTCCATGTAATCACTGAAATCCCCTTTGGGCACATAAATGCGCAAACCAACGTCTCCAGCATATCTGCGTTCCTCATCATCTCCACCAACAGCCTCTGGCGCTGGAGCCTTCATTTTCTCTACTGTGCCATCGGCATAAATCATCTGCACAAGAGGCCTGTTTGCATAAGGCGAGCGAACCATCACACGTCGCTCTTCACCTTCTCCGGCAAGATAACAGTGAATGCCCCTACCATCATCTTCAGTACGGTTAAAATCGCGTTCACCTTTGGCCATGTCAAAAATGCCCAATATCTCAGCCGTGCCAGGATCTATGAGTTTGATCCAATCAATCTTTTTATCCTGATGAGTGGGTTTGATATTGATGCCCATTTTGTTGTCTCTTTCAGGCACTCCGTTGGCGTCCGTAGCTTCACCAGCAGCAACACTCGCTCCTGCCGCAGCACCGCTCGCAGCCGCAGCTGCTGTAGTACTCTCGACTGGAGCAGCGGACTCTACAGGCGCCTTCACATCCTCGCCCACAAGGGACAAAGCTCCACCCCACACATAAGCTGACTGCATCATGAACAAACAAACAAGTACCACCATCAACAGACTCTTCGTTTTCATCACCTTTTTGCTCCTTACCAGTTGATTGAACACACTCAAAAGGGCAAGGAGATGGCCAAAATCCTCAGAAAGCCTGAAAAAAGCTCCTAAAGCTCCCCTTCTCCACCTAAAAGAACCTGAGCAAAAGCTCCAAGTGCCCAAACTGGGCATTTTGGAACCACATAGATGGGGAAAACGTACACATATCGAAGAAGCTTTTTCCTTTTCTCTTGTTACTTGATCAGGTATCGTTTACGACCTTACCGCCAAGGTAAATGGCGCAGACCAATAGAGGGAGGTCGGCTTGGAAGCTCAAGTCAAAGCTATCATTTCCTGGTACAACAACTGTGTTGGTATCTATGTGCTCATGTTCGCACTCGTTCCCACTGGCATTTATTTCACCATTCGCACGGGTTTTGCCCAGCTCTTCCATGTCCGCCATGCTGTGGACATCGTGCTCGGTCGTTTTGACGATCCTGATGACGAAGGCGATATCAGCCACTTCCAAGCCCTCTGTGCAGCCCTCTCAGCCACAGTAGGGACAGGCAACATCGCCGGAGTTGCCCTCGCCATAGCCTGGGGTGGGCCTGGAGCCGTTTTTTGGATGTGGCTCACAGGTTTTATTGGTATGGCCACCAAATTCGCTGAATGTACTTTGGCCCAACACTTTCGTGTCATTCACGAAGATGGCTCTACATCAGGCGGACCAATGTATTACATCCGTGATGGACTCAAGGACATATTGGGTGGCTTTGCTGGCGTACTCGCCACTATCTTTGCCGTGGCTACCGTAGCCTGTTCATTTGGTACGGGTAACATGGCCCAATCAAACTCCATCGTCAACGGCCTCAGCGAAGTAGCCTGCAAAGTGGGCACTTGGTGGACGGGCACTCAAATGGATAAAGCTCCCGGCTGGGTTCCCTATGCTCTCGCCCTAATGAACGCAGTCCTCGTAGGCCTCGTCATCATTGGTGGTATCAAACGAATTGGCCAAGTTGCTGAACGACTCGTTCCATTTATGGGTGTCTTTTACGTCATCTCAGCCATTGCCGTCATCTTGGGCGTCGTTGCCAAACCAGTAGCCCTCATCATTATCTCAGGAGTCTTCCTTTCCTGGTTCTGGCCATCACGTCATGCAACGGGGCGCGGCCGCCGTTTTGCCGTAGCTTCTTGTATTTGGATATTCTCAGCCCTAGCCCTTAGTGCTTGGCTGGGTTGCCCCCTCTATCGATCACTCAAACTAATCGTGGTTTCCGCATTCACTGGGCACGCAGCAGTTGGCGGCTTTGCCGGTTCAACCCTCATCCTGGCAGCTCGCTGGGGTCTCGCCCGCGGTCTCTTCTCCAACGAAGCTGGCCAAGGTTCGGCTCCCATCGCTCATGCCGCTGCCAAAACCAAATACCCCATCCGCGAAGGTTTTGTCGCAATGATAGAACCCCTCGTTGATACACTCATCATCTGTACGATGACAGCACTCGTCATCATCTTCACCAACACCTGGTCCACAGGCCAAAAAGGCGTAGCCCTCACAGCCGCCTCATTCCAAAACGGCCTCGGCGGTATACACCCCATCTTGGCTCACGTGGGCTTTTTCATGGTCACCGTTGGACTCTTCCTCTTTGCCCTCTCAACGGCAATCAGCTGGTCCTACTATGGCGAACGGGCAGTCCTTTTCCTCGTAGGTCCCAAAGCCATCACGCCCTACCGCTTCGCTTACTGTACCTTCGTATTTTTGGGCGGCATCTTCTCCCTCGAGCTGGTCTGGTCCATCTGTGACGCACTGATCACAATGATGGCCCTACCCAACCTCGTGGCCATCTTGCTTCTGTCGCCGCTGCTCTTTAAGCTGCTTCACGACTATGACGAACCACCACAGCACGGCCTAGCCGGCGAAGCCAAACCCCACAAAGCCGAAAAAGCCGCTGCCGAAGAAGTGGTGAACTGGGAACATGCCGGTGGTTGGGCCCTAGTCGTCATGGGCCTCGTGCAAAGTTACTTCGTCGTGGCAGCCCTCGCCAAAGGCAACATAGGCACCCTCGTAAAAACCCACGATGGCGTCTTCACAATCGCATCAGCCGTCATCGCTCTCGTTGTGGGAGTCTCCCTCGTGCGCATAGCCCACTTGGGCAAAGACTACGGTGACGACGACCTGCCCGAAACAAGTGCTCCAGCAGCTGACGCAGCCTCGGAAGAAGACGAGGAAGAGAAAAAACGTAAAGAAAACGACGATAGCGCAATCGCCGGCTCCGTAGAAGCCGATGGCGGAGGCGGCGAAGGCGGAGACGGCGGCGGCGAAGGATAAAAACTTAAAAAAGCACATTGCCAACATTGGTTTGCTATGGTACTATCCCGTTCCACGAGCTGGTGTAGCTCAATTGGCAGAGCAGCTGATTTGTAATCAGCAGGTTGCGGGTTCAAGTCCCATCACCAGCTCCATTTGTATATAAGAACCCCGAGGTTTGCTGAAAAGCCTCGGGGTTTTTCTTTGCGTTTTTTTGTGATAAATGGCGAGCTGTAAGGCACAGAAGCTTTCTTTTTGGCATAGGATATACTGCAATCCATAAGATAACGTGGATGAAGGAAGTCTATGGACAACTATCAAGACACACAGAACTACTGGGACAAAGTGTTTGATCCTGATGATCTTTTTGATCCGTACAGAAAAACTGGCATTAAAGAGCTCGATGAATCCATCGAATGGATAGCCACAAAAGACAGCTCTATTATTGATTTTGGTTGTGGTAATGGTCGATTGCTTTTTTACGGACTCCACCTTGGTGCTGCAAAAGTAACTGGGATAGATGTGTCTAAAAATGCTGTTGCGCTGGCAAATGGTGTTGCTCAAGAAAATGGCATTACACAAAAATGTGCTTTTATCAAAGGGGGATTGGAAAAGCTAGAGGCCTTAAAAGACACAAGTTTCGAAGGTGCCATTTTGTTCAATATCCTCGACAATCTTGAACCAAAAGATACGCTTAGACTGGCGAGCAAAGCGGAAGCTCTTTTGAAACCCAAAGGCAGGCTCATCGTTAAACTCAATCCCTACCTCGATAATGATTACTTTCAAAACAATGATTATTATCAAGAACTCAGCAAGAATTTTTACAAAGAGAAATCTGGACTGTTTCTGCACAATATTGGCAAGGAGTATTTGCTCGACTTGTTCCCTTCTCTTTCCTTGCAAAAGGAAGTACAAGTCCATTTCAAGAAACACAAGGTTACGAACAGGTTGTATTATTTCACTAAAAACTGAATTATACGCAAAAGTTAAGCTTGCCTAAGAGTGCCCATTTCATCCAAATAAAGATTCGCTTTCACCAGTCCCAATAATGGGACGCTTTTGTCTCAAAACGAACAGCAGTATGTGTCGGAATTCTGGGCACAACCCTTTAGTTCTGCGGCTTCCAGCTTCAAAGTATTGTTTGGTCCCTTTGTTGCTGAATTGAGTTCGTCTCGAACCAAAAAATCCGATGATTGGAGCCCCAATGAAAGCCATCACAGTAGTAGCAGTTTTATTGGCACTTGTTTTCCCTTTTACGCAGCAGCTGTTTGGCAATGGTCTCCCTGAGGGATATACGGCTATTCCTTCCTGCCAAGAAGCAAATGCTGAAGTGAGAAGGAGCAATGTGATTGAAATGAAGGACGACTCATTTGTTCTTGAACAGGTGAGGATGTATGACAGGCAGAAACGCCATGCCCTAGAGATTCCTGGAGCCTACGTTGATTTCAGTAAAGTAGTGAATGACCACTTTCCTGTTTTAATGAAAGAGCCTGATTCAAACTCAATTCGTGTTATTGGCAAGGTAATGATTTCTGGTAAATTGGTGTGTCATCGTATTCTCAGGACAACTGATGGTCCAGAACCGGTCATTGGTTCACATGACTGGAAAACGGGCAAAGTTTATCTCAACGTGAAGTGTTACAGAGAAAGATTTGTTGAATGGTTGAAGACTTTTGGTGATGTAACGGATGGCCAAAGCATGGTTGTTTTGGTCAAAAGGACAAGTTTCGCAAACCTTGCTGCGCTCCCCATTGTCGACGAAGATGGAAAACAATGTTCAGATGTATCCTTGCGAATTGGCGAGGGTTCATATGATGAAAGAGCACTCTTGGCCGACAAAAAATGTGGACTTGGAAGATTGAGAACCATTGAAATAGGTCATATCCACAGAGACCGAATAGTCTTGAACGAGAATTTCGTAGACGTTCCTTTGGCAAACGAAGCCAAGCTCGTCCTCAAGATTTCGCAAGAGAATTGGCACTGCTCATCTGGCAACGATTTGACTCCAGACGAAAGTGATATCAATCTTTGCCCCTGACGACCAATGTAAGCCCCGAGGAGGCCAAAAGGGTGTGGAAAAAAGCATTGGCTATATCCTCAGCTCTATCGAAATCGCCGAGGGTTATGAAAAGAGGTACGACACACCCTTCACCGAGACGATGTAAAGCAACTCGCTCTTCTAACTCTACGAAATCGTCAGCAACAGCTTGCTCACCTAATCCCATATTGTCGAGAATGCTCTTTGCCTTCTCTGAGTTTCCCATACGCGCATATCCAAGAGCCGCTCGTACATGGACACAATATTGTCTAGCAATGGAGGACCAATCGTTGAATTCGAGTGCTTTCGCAAGAATGTTTGTGGCTTCATCTTTGTCACCACTATCCAGAAAACCGTGAGCTGCTGCAACAAGGAATTCAGCTTTTCCTTCTTTGTTGATGAACACACCCTCAGCCTTGTCGAATAGAGTTTTCCCACAACACTCAATTGCTGCAGATATACACCGTGTAAATGAATGCCCAAAACACGACCGACTCTTGCATTTATCGAGTACAGCCAAGACTGTTGCTTGAACCTCATCTTTTGAGCCTTTGGAGATTGAGCTGAGCAGCAAAGGTTCTTCAAAGTCAAAGTACTCATGGGCATTCTTTCTACAAGCAAGAGTAACTTCTTTTGCCAACTCCAAACGCCCCACAGAAATCACATCTTTGATGGCCTTTGCTAAAAACTCTTCGGGGTAAGGTTTGCAATACAATGCATATGGGGAGTCAAACAACTACGACAAAAGACTTTCTTTTCTCGTGCAATAGTTACACCACATATTTAGCAAAGAGGTTCATTATGTTTGGAGTTGTCTTTCATTTCACAAGGAGAATACAACAGAGTGAACACAGAAGATGGATGTACATTACTTGGTATAATCAAATCATATGAAAGAACTGGATTTCCAAAATATCTCTGCAATGGCCCTCCATGAATTTGCCTGTGAATGTG
>CAZXTJ010000155.1:1891-2321 GCA_964643655.1 uncultured bacterium | reverse complement strand
ATATTCCATCTTTTCTGCTCAAAGAGTGGGGGCAAGGTGCTATCGATACAAAGAGGAAGTGGCTCAATGAAGAGGTCTCAGAGCATGAAATGGATGAGCTAATTCAAGAAGTTGCGGCCATGTTGGAAAAGGAAGATGAGAGCTTGTGCTCTGGGCTCATCTTGGAGACCATCTCGGCACTTCTCGAAAAAGATCCTTTGCTTTGTGCAAAAAGCACGGCGAACAAGGTCATCGTCACCATTGGGCAATACGCTTACGAGAAGGATGGCTGGCGAGATGCCACTGACGCTCAGGGAGCTATTTTCCGCTGGCAAAAAGAGCGATTGGACGAGCTTCGAGGAGTTCTGTGAGCTTACGTGCAGTCTTTAGGAGAAAACTAATGCGTAGCTTTTTTATTATGTTCGGTCAGTGTTTTATGCTCTTTTTCGGG
>CAZXTJ010000155.1:0-1881 GCA_964643655.1 uncultured bacterium | reverse complement strand
TTGCCCTGGAGCAGTCCCTTTTTCGACAACTATCGAATCCATTAATTCTCAAGGATTTCCCCATATAGACGTGGCAGTAAATCTCTTTACGCGAAAAGCTGTGAAAGCTCCGAGCAAAGATGATTTCGTCCTATCGGAAGAGGGTAAATCGGTAGATAAATTCAAAATAGCAGTGGACAAACGCCCCATCTATGTCGCCCTCGTTCTCGATAGGTCAGGTAGTATGTCTGGTGCTATGAAACACCTCAAGAGGGCCACATACTCTTTTGTCAAACTCGTTGAAGAAGAGGCTTATTGTCAGCTCATCACCTTCTCTGACGACATTGTCGAACACACCAAGTTCACCTGCGATGTGAAGGACATCAAACCTCACATTGCGGCAATGCGTCCCTATGGGGCAACAGCTCTCTACGATGCAGTTGGCCGCGCCGTGAGGAATGTAGGTTTTTACCCTGACTCGTCTAAACGTGTTGTTGTAGCTTTCACAGATGGCAAGGATCAGAACGCTAGGCGGACGGCTCGTCTGTCCAAATTGACGGCCAAAGAGTTGGTCAAATCAGCTCGAGCCAAAGGTGTTGCTCTCTATTTCATCGGCCTTGGCCGTGAATTGAACGAAAAGCTCATGACCAAGGCAGCAAAACTGACAGGGGGCGCTTACTTTCACGCACCTGACAAGAAACAGCTCAAAGCCATCTTCACTCAAGTAGCGCGAATGGTCGAGAAGGGTTATCGTATCTATTATGATACGCCCAATCCCAAGCCTGATGGAACATGGCGAAGGGTGACCATCTCTAGCAAAATCGCGGGGAAAGAGGATCAGGGCAAAGGAAAGTATCGAGCTCCGAAACACATTCGTTCCGATGGCAAGGCAGGCTCTCAAGATCAGGCTTCGTTGCAGGCAGGAAAGATTCCCAGCCCAGCCATATCACCTTTGCGATGGAAAGAGATAGGATTTAGTGTAGATCCTGCGACTTTCGAAAAAATCGATTTCAGTAGCGAGCTCCTCAAGCCTAGTCTCATTAGTGAGTTTGCGAATAGTCTCGATGAAGACGATCCTGTCCGGGCAGAGTTGGCTGATGGCATCGCACAAACGAATGGAATAATCTCAGGGGCATACGCCCAAGCCAATCATGCATTGGCCCCCATCCTCGTTCGTATGGCCAAGAAGATTGTTGCCAACAATTTCGAAGGTCTCAAATCAGACGAAAAAGAAGCCTGCGAGATACTCAGAAATGCCCGTGAAGTTGTTCAAAATGAAGTATCTTCTTTCAAGGATTTTGCTTCAGATTGCAGGAAACGCTCTAGTAGCCGCTATATGAAGGTTCTTGGGGGCTCCACAATATTTGGGAATACCCATCTGGCAAGTACGAGCATGTTTGCACAAAGTGAAAGCATAAGAAACGATTTGTTTACATCCGTTTATCACAACCACGACTATCGTTTATTCGTAAAGCACTACAACGTTATGGTGGATAATTGGAATCAGCTGAAGGCTAAGGTTCCCGTCAAAGAATGAGGAGCCAACTTTCATTCGCCATACGGATATACCCTCTGTAAAGAAAACAAGAAGGCCGCCAGGCGGCCTTCTTGTCAGTTACAAAAGGACAATCTCATTGTTGAGCAAGAAACTCTTTTCCTGCCTCAATTATCTCTAAGCGCTGACTTTCGTAGTCCCAATTGGGATTTGACGTAACCTCATAGGCAAGTTTCTCGAGATTCATTGGCGTTAGATCGCTCAGATAGGGGAACATGCCGATAGTCGCTGCCACCCTTTTTTTGATTGGCGTGTTGTGACCATTTATCCAGGCCACTAGCTCATTGACAGTCATTGAGTCGCCCTTTGATTGGCCACTGTTGTCAGCTTGTTCCGTAGGTAAACAT
>CAZXTJ010000154.1:0-14305 GCA_964643655.1 uncultured bacterium | reverse complement strand
CTCTTACACTGCGCCTACGGCGAGAGTAATCCAGTCAAACGTCTTGATTATGCCAAACGTGCTTTGGCAATAAGTCAGGATTGTGCTGATGCCTATGTCCTTCTGGCAAGAGAAGGCACATCTGATCTCGATGAGCGAATCACTCTCTATCAAAGAGGAGTTGAAGCAGGAGAGAGGACTCTGGGGCCCGCAGCCTTTGAGCGAAATGTTGGCCACTTCTGGGGAATTCTAGAAGCTCGACCTTATTTGAGGGCTCGTTATGGTTTGGCTGAGACCTTGTGGGAGGCCGGACGCCATAAAGAGGCTCTGGAGCATTTTCGTATTCTGCTAAAACTCAATCCCGGCGACCATCAATCTGTGCGATATCGTCTCATGAGGGGCCTTCTCACTCTCAATCTAGATGAAGCTGCAGAAAATCTGTTACGTCGTTACGAAGACGAGATATCAGTAGAGTGGGTATATGGAGCTGCCCTGATTTCTTTTCGTCGTCATGGTGATACACCAGCTGCTTGCAAACTACGTGATAGGGCCTTCAAGTTATTCCCAAAAGGGGCTACTTTTTTGCTTCATCGATCACGGATTCCTAGCGATGAGGCACTCTGTTTTGGCTTGCCAGTCGAGCATAGGGACGCCATCGCTTACGCACGCTCGAGTGGTGAGTTTTGGGACAAAACTAGTGGTGCTTTGTCATGGTTAGCAGTCATAGCTGAACCAGACAGGGCAGCTGTGGCAACGAGTGCAACTCGTGCCATCAAAGCTGGTGATTTGATGAAGCTAATCTCAGGGGACGACTCTGAGAATTAGTCAGTCTCCCACTATGGCAAAGAGTTCAGTCATTTGCGTTATTGCCAGCATCTTTTTTACTGTTTCGCCTACATTCATCAGCACTAGGTTTCCACGCCGATAACGCAGCGTTTCAGACATACCAATGAGAGCACCAAGGCCTGTGGAGTCCATATACTCCACATTCCGCAGGTTCAGAATGACTCTAGTCTTGTTCTTGTCGACAAGCTCTTGAACGACAGTGCGAAATCTATTGGCATTAGTGGTCGTCAAATGATCTTCCAGCAGTATGAGAACTTGAGCGTCTTTGCGCTCTTTGAGCTGATAGGAAAACTTATTATTAAATACAGTTGGGGCAGCTTTTGCTGTCTCTCCGATTGATGTACCGTTTTGCACTCTTTCCACTTGAAATTATTCCCCTCTTGCATAAAGCCATATTTAATTTTGCAATCATTCTTCGTGGAAAGAGGCAAAAGGGCAAGCCCCAATTTGCAGATATGAGTGTAATTATTCCGTTACATCGTTGAGGTATTTGCGGATGGTGTTAACGGATTTACCCAATATCTTTGCCAGTGCCTGTTTGCTCAGGTGCGGAAAACGTTCGTGAATGGAGCGCACATAGTCGCGCACTACATCATCAATGGGCCGGATGTTTTCCGTCTCTTTGGTAGTGGGACATTCTTGCAGCTGTGAAGCCAATGGATAAGTGTTAGCACTCATGGCGAGTTCGGCCAGCACATCATCACCAAGCAGAAGTCTCCTTTTGACCAATCCTGCAAGTTGGCGAACATTTCCTCGCCAATTGTGTAAGCGCAAGACATCTTCGCCCTGCCTGAAATAGTCCAGTACTTCGCCCACTGCCATGCGTTCTCCACTCATTTGGGCAAAACGAAAGACCAAATGGGAGACCACTCGCATAATGTCATTGGGTATTTGGTTCAGTGATGGTGTTTCTACTGTAACTTCAGCAATGCGGTAATAAAGATCAGGACGTAACCGGGACACTAGTCCCGGTTGAGCAGCGGCCACAATACGAAGATCAGCTTGTTTTACCTCTGTAGAACCGAGAGGGCGATATCTCTTCGTTTGGAGAAAACGCAACAGGTCTGCTTGTAAAGATGGAGCCAAATCAGGCAGTTCATCGAGGAATAGGGTTCCACCAGCAGCTTCTTCCACAAGACCGATTTTGGCAGTTGTCGCACCTGTGAAAGCGCCTTGTTCATGGCCAAACAGTTCTGAGCGTAAAAACGTCTCGTCTAGACCAGCACAGTTGATAGAAAGAAAGGGCTGAGAACTTCTGTTGCTGAATTCGTGTAGATAAAAAGCAACAGACTCTTTGCCTGTGCCCGTTTCCCCTACGATGAGAACGCCCATGTCAGATTTTCCAACGGTGGCTATTCTCTCTTTCAGGGCAACGATTGCCGACGACTTACCTTCCAAGTAGGGAAAGTCAGCCTGACGGAAGTTTGATACAGAGCTTCTTTCTTTGGCTGTGAGCAAGGATAAGGAAAAGGAGCTTTTTTTCTGTTTCCCGTAGACAGAGGCCAGTTTATCTACGGCCGAACATAATGGAGCCGAGGAGAGAGAACACATGAAAGAGAGAGAGATTTTGTAGCGGAGATAATCCAATAAGTCTCTATTTTCTTTTTTAAAGTCTTCCAAGATGAAAGGGGTCTTTTTCGGGAAATATTGTTCCGTAAAAGAACCTATCAAGCTCTCCCCTGGAAAGACATTGGCTGTGGAAATACGATGACAAACATTCTTCACTCTGTCAGGTTTGGGACCAGTGCACCAATTGAGCCTAGTTCCTTTGTTGGCCAAAGTTCGTAATAAGGTCCGCACTTCTTTGGGCGAAGTCAAGTCGGTCAGAAGGATTAAAACTTCAGAAGGAGCTTTTTCTGCTTCAACGAGCTTTTGCAATGCAGTGACGATTAATTTTCGTCCTCCAGGGATTAGCTGGTAACTTCCAACGACTGTAGTGGCTAGGCATAGACCCAATGGAGTTGGTGGTGCGACGACATATTTGTTTACTGTGGCCAATGGATACCTCCGGCCGAGAGTATAACCGAAAAGCTACTTTTTTAGAGCGGAAAAAGTAATGCGATGAATTTTGGTCTTGTGGCGAGTCGTTCCATCCATGGCATGGCTGGCTCTGCAGTCGATTTTGTTTCTGCCAGAAATGAGGGCAGCCAAAGGAACTCTCTGGACGAGTGTGATTTTTTTCCCTTTGACCATTTCTTCTAAATAGGGACTGTAAAAGACAGGTAACTCCAGCTTGTCATTTATGGTGACGTAAATCAAAAACTGATGAAATTTGTCTACCTCAATGACTATCTCACTCCATGCAAGACTTTCAGGTCGAGGTATGTTTGCAGAGAGTGAAATCAGCCTTGTTGCCTTGGAGTAAAAACTAACTCTGAGGGGACCAAAGGAAGGAGCGTCACGTCTGCCTGTATATAGGATCTCCTTGTGGTTGCCTCTACGTCTTCGTCCAAGAGAAAGCGAAAATTCACCCATCTGAGGCAAGCCATCATATTTCAAGAGTGGCACAGACTTCCGAAAACAGGAGAAGAGAGAAATCAACAGACCATTACGGAAGGCACGGAATAGAGACATTTGCTCTTTGTAGCTGTAAAGCTTGGATTCGAAAAGAAATGGGCTGACATTCATTAGATAAAGCCAAGTATCTTTGGTTTCGTGCTTTTGCGAGTATTCCAGCAATGCTTCTCCGCGAGCTACTTTCCTCGTTCTTCTACTCCAATCTTTATCGGGTAAACGACCAATTCGCTCTTTTTCTTTGAGTAATTTTTGCTTGTAGCGGAAGTCCTCTTGTTCATTGATCTCTTGCAGGAATGTTTTTTCAGAAAAATGCAGGAGATTTCTCAAACGTTTCTTTGCTTCTGTCTTCAGCATGTTTCCCAAGTCGAAGGAGAAGGTGTTTTTCCCTCCCTTTAGTTCGACTTCAGCCCGAAGCTGCTCAGTGTCCCGCAGCGAAGCGCTGATTGGAATAGACCATTTGTCTCCCACATCACTTGGGATGGCTTCGTTCAAGCTTTTCCGGCCAGAAGCTCTTTTCTGGTGAACAATCACTCTATTGGCTGGGGGGCAAGTAAATGACAAAAAACCTCCGGGGCTTATGGTGAGGTTTGTTAGTTCTAAACGACTCGTTTTTACCCGCTGAACCAAGGATGACTCTTTGTTGGGATAGAGAACGCGAAAGGAATATTCCTCTTCCTGCTCGAGTCCTGTGACCCTGACTTTATGATCTGTCGTTTTACCCTTTTCGCCACCATGCAAGGTCGTTTTGTCCTTGATACCACTCAATTCGATGAGAGAGAGGTAGGGGTGGTTGCTATTCCATCGAAAGACGATTGAGCCGGGATAACTTTCAGTTTGCAAGTTTAGAACGCTGTATTTGATAGGTTTCCGTTGAAATGAGCCAGACAATATAACAAGCGCTACAGTGAGGCAGAGGAAGAATAAGATGAGCAAGGTCCGAGAACTTCTTCGTGAGACCACAGACTGCGAAGAGCTCGAAATTTTCGTTGCTTCTACGGCACCTGATTCTGTTATGGAAGTTTTAGAGGTCTTTTCTCTTTTGACTGGAGCTGTCGTTCTACTTTTCTGTTTTTTATGGGAGGCAAAAGAGTCCTGCAACTTTCGAAGTGCCTTCTTTAGATCTTCTGCACTCTTAAAACGAAGCTCGGGATCTTTGGCCATACATTTGTCGAGGAGAGGGTCCCAAAGGAGGCTTAGCTTCTGATTTACATCGCTGACATGAGGGGGCTTCTGATTCATTATCTTTGTCATCAAAGCCATCAAATCTTCGCCTTCAAAGGGTTTCTGGCCTGTCAGCAAAAAGAAGGCAATGACACCAATGGCATAGATGTCAGCTTTATTGTCAGCACGTTCACCGATGACCATTTCTGGAGCCATGTAAAATGGCGTTCCCAGCATAGTGCCCGTAGCTGTGAGTGCTGTTGCATCTTCTTCACGAGCAAGACCAAAGTCCACGATGACTGGTCTGCCGCCAGTAGCATAAACGATGTTCTCTGGTTTCAAGTCACGGTGCACCACACCTTGTTCATGAAAATGGGCACAACCATCAGCAATGGCCAAAAGGATTTCAACGACCTCCTTCTCTTCCATCTTTTTTCTCTCGTTGAGAACAAAACGTAGAGATGGATAGGGAAGGTATTCCATCGTGTAATACCAGGTGCCGTCTTCCAACTGACCCAAGTCGAATATTTTGACAAGGTTTGAGTGGTCAAATCTTTTGCAGGCAGAAAATTCCCGTTGAAAACGTTTGACTAAACCAAGATCATCATTGGAGATCTGTCCCAATATCTTGATGGCTACATCGTTTTCTGTTTGCTGATCTGTGGCAAGAAAGACAGTGGCTTGCGCACCGTGGCCCAAGTGTTTTTTGACCAAATATCTCTTTGCTATCAGCTGCTGTTCCATGTCCCTATGATAGCAGTTAAACCATCGTTCACGACGATGGGGGCTTGTTCATCAGCTATCACCAGCTTTTTTTACCCCTTCCCATCGTGTGAAGTTAGCCATATTGGTGAAACGAGGATAGACATATTTCTTCAGCTGGAATGCTTTTGGAGAGAGCTTTCTGCCCTCTGTTGGTCCAGTGGCTTTCATATCGACGTAAATCATGTGTTTGCGGAAAAAACAAGGGGAGAAGATATTTCCAGGATGAGGATTGATCTCAATCATGTTCCTAATCTCAAAATGACGGATATACCCTTCGGAGAGTAAAACAGGACGAATTCCATCGTACCGAATCAGTTTGCCTACGAATGTGCCATCCTTCGCATAAGGGCGCCAAAGGTAGATGATTGTTTTTCCATAAACATTGTTTTGTCCCCTCAAGCAATAAACTACAGGAGCTGAGAGGGGATCTTTTGGAATGACGGGCTCGAGGGGAATGATTTCGAGGGCACTTTCCATTATCAAAGCTCGGCAATAGGCCAAATCAAGCTCATTGTTGGCAGGGTTTTCATCATCAAGGGCATGCAATCTCCCTGGCCAATTGTTGTGTTTCCATATTCTCTTGCCCCTGAAATATTCATAATGCCAGATTTTTTCGAAAATAATGTGGTCATGGCGACGTTTTAAACCAAAACAAGAGCTCCCCGAGCTCCCACCTGTGCTGCTTCAAGTGTCATACAAAGCAATGTAATCGTTGAAGCGCGGACGAAGAGGAAAGTCTGCAGCAGATATCTCACTCGTCAGCCCCAATTTGGCCAGCTCTTCCTCGCTCGGTTCTATGGGTTTGTATGGGTAGCTGAGGCTGATGATGGCCAAGTCATCTTCGAGATAACGCCAGACTTTCATTACCTCTGCCATCGAAGACATGTAGTCACTTTGGTGTGATTGGAACCTCGTTGCTGATGAGAAGAATTGCCAGAACACGACTGATAGAACAGCAAGGACGAGCAATGCCACTAAAACTTCGGGTAATGTGAATGCCTGCTTTTTACGAAGATGGCACTGCAATGGGATCCTCCAATGTCAATAAAGTGACCATTTCGTAGCTTTTCTTTATGGGTTTGCCACTAGTACGGATGAGATATTTTACGAGGACGCGAATTCTGCATATGGAACGATCTCGACTCTCTCCGTAAAACTGCGGATACTCAATGCGCAACAGCCGTTCTATACCTTCTGGAGCACTTTGTAGAAACAAATTGCTCGCCTCACCAAGGGGTAAATAAAGTGGGATGGCATTGCCTGAAATGCACAATTCATTGTCCAAATTACGCCACTTCAATGTTTCGCCCGTTGTTGGCGAAACATGGTCTTCCAGGCCGCTCCAACCTGGAGGAATGGCAGGCAAAGGTTTGCGGTCTTCATTAAAAGTAACAGTGTGTAAAGTGCGGATGGCATCGATGACTTCTGAGGCCAAAGTAGCTGCATGGAGTTCTTCAGCTGCCATTACACCAGCTCGAGTCGTTGAAAAGGTGAGGAAATAAACGGGTATACAGAGAACAGAAAGAACAACGGCAGCAATGAGGAGTTCGACGAGAGTAAAAGCTCTTATGTTTTTCATTACTCCTTCTCCTCCTCAGCTTTGATTGCTTCCTTTTCATTCCAGGTGTCTCTTACTCTCTTCCAGCATTCAGAAAAGGAGTCACGACCATAATGCCAATTGTACACAGCGTCAGAGACAAATCCTCTATAGTGGCGAACCATAGTCTCTTTAGTTGGGTCATATCGCTTATCGTAAGTTATGTCCAGTGAATATGGTGACAACAAAGCACGTGAAGTATTCATGTGCACTGCCCCGTTGACACTTTGGGGAGGGGCATCATGAGGCTGAGTGTGACGAGGTTCGCTCACAGCAACATTCCTCCCTGTTATGAGACCATCGACATGGAATGGTACCCGCATGGCCACAGTACCTCCTGAGAGAATGAGAGGTGTCGTTTCATCACCATCTTCGTTTTGAATAATGGTGTCACAAAAAGAAATGGAGCTGGCGACAATGGCACCACCACCATCGAGCCAAAAACCATTTTTGTTTCCTGTCGTCACGTCTGGGCGCATATGGTTGGCAACGTCATAACGACCACGTACAGTTATGGTCAAAGGTCCACGACGTTTTTGGTAGGGTTCCAATACTAAATCGAAGGCCATGTTGATGGTACAGCCACGAAGATCCAGCTGGCGTTTGGAATCTTTGTCAGTACCAGACAACATTCTTTCACGAAACTCTTTTCCTGACATTGTGATGATGGCTCTAGCTTTCATCATTTCAAGAATGGGCAAATCGCTAAGGTTTCTGTCTTTGTCTCTCTCATTGTCAAAAAGTGGTTTCGATTTAGCTTTTTTATGTAGCTTGTCCGTGAAGGACAATGTGAACTTGTCTTCATTTAACACGCCAGTAGAGGGCAGCCGTTGTGGCTGACTGCCTACGAGTGCAGGAGCATCTTGTTGCCTATTCTCCCAAAGGGCAGAAAATGAATCACTGGGTAACATTTTCATTGTTTTGGCCAAGAGGTTGAAAGAGAAGTTTTCTTTGCCAGAAGATGCAAAACGGCAATACTCGTCCCAGTTATCAAAAAGTTTGCCATAAGAATATGTGTCCAAGGGAATGGCTATCGGCTGGAAGGGGGCCTCAGAGGAGACTGTCGTATCCAATTGTCCATCATTGTTGCTATCAACGTGGAAATTGAGATTTTCCAGAAGTCCCGTGCGTACTGGTTCTTCTGGTGGAGTTGCAGCAATTGCGGCACCGATGAGGCTGGGAGAACAGAACGGCCGAAGGGGAGTTAACTCCAAAGGTGTTGATGTCTCTCTGCAGATGGCAGCACTATAATCATTTTCGTTTGCGTTGATGAAAAAGGGATCTATTGTTTCGCGTTGGGGTAGGTCCAGTCCCGAACAGCTTTTTTGCTCAATTTCATCTGTTTCTGTTTTATCTCTATCAATGGCCAACCCAGCAATCCTGGCACAGCCTGACACTGCCGGGCCAAGGACGAGAGTCGGAGATGGATGCTCAGGTGCCCCAAACAACATTAAACGAGTAGATCTGTCATGCTGAAGGGAAGAACCGAAATAGCCCGTGGATAAGGTCTTGTCGTGTATGCCTGAAAAGAGAGCTTGGGCGAAGGTTTTGGAACTCATTCCTCCTAGAGTAGTAAAGCGATTGGGCTGAGAAGGTGTGACTCTAGCCTTGTGTCGTTCATTAGCGGGGCAGTGTATATTGCTCAGTAGATGGTCATCATCACCTGCAGGAAGCATGAGTACAGCTTGTTCGTCATCAAGATTGGGACCAAAGTAAATGAAACCCTCGTCTTTGAATTCCTCTTGCAGAGTATCCAAGGAGAGGTCCCCAACTTCTGCTCGCCAATTGGAAGCTGTTGTAAACAATGAAAAGCTTTCGCTAGAAGCCTTCTTTTTCAGTTCATCGTTAATTTCTTTCGTGTTTTCATTGGCGAAGATGCGCCACAATGGCTCTGGTTTGTCTGACAGAGGACTTAGTCCAGTTGCATCACAACGGCGACTATTGAAATGGTCACTAGTTGGTTGATTGCAGATGAAAGCAAACTTGCCTGTGGCAGGTGGTAGCAAGCTGTTGAACCTAGCTTCTTTAGTCAGAGTTACGGTACGAATGCTCCTGTCCCAAGTCGCCTCCGCAACGACTGTAACAGTGAAGTTACGCTCAAAGGGATCGAAATAGTCCTCAGTGAAATCGATACGTTCGTAGAGCGGTGAGGGGATCAAGTGCAATCCGACTTTGACTGAGGCACCGGGATAAAAAGGTAGGACTCCCTCTTTTACAGGCGACAGGAAGTTTGTACCCAACAGTTTTTCTAGTTCATCATTTTGATAGTCACCGTCGTTGTGAAGGCCTTCCAAAGCTTTATAAAGGCTCTTATTGTCACGGAGTAAAAAGCCAAGCATGTCTTTGGCAGCTTTTTGTTTGCTTGGGTCCCAGTGGTCAGCCATGATTAAGCTACGACGGAAAGCCAGTAGAGTAACGTTGGCCGCAGAGAGAGCAATTTCGTGGCAGGCTTTTTCGTAGACCAAGTTGTGGGCCGCAAGGTCACGTTCTTTCGTGGACATTATGAGAATTGCACCAACGATGAACAAGATGACCATTCCTGCTACTACGAGCAGCAGTGCAGATCCTTTGCTTCTTTTTGCCACCTGGCTCCTATAGGTTGTTAACATTGATGATAGCCCAGAAAGAAACGTGCCAGCTGAATCTAGCCTGTTTTCCAAGGAAATTGGAAGAATAAACGGGACCATTTGTCACGCATGGGCGTATCATGTGGCACATTGACACGTTATCTTTAAACTGATGAGCGTGGTAAATTGACCTTATGTCACAGAAAAAGAAGTCGGCAAGAGAAGATCCTTTGAAGAGTGTGGAAGCTGCACTCAAGTTGAAAAATCCCGAACGTATTTGTGAAGCTTTGCGTTCAGTTTCTGCGGATCATCGCCCAGAAGTGCTCGCTTTGTATCTAAAAGCCTTTGAAAGCCCTTTCTGGATGGTCCGTGAGTTGGCTTCACTCCTCTTGGGTGGAGCAAACGACCTAGCACGTGTTTTCATTGAAAACAAATTTGATGAGCTCTCGGCTGACCAGGGTTATTGGGCTGTAAAAACGGCAGAAGGGTTTCGTGAAGAGGGCCTCGGCCTCTTGAAACAGTTTTTGCAGGTTCCTTACAAAGAGGTTCGTCGCGCAGCCATTTCTGCAGTGGGTAAACTCGATGTCTACCAAATTCTCGATCCACTCATCCAATGTTTGGACGATCCCCTCTGGACCAATAGACAATTAGCTGCCATGGTCCTAGAGAAAAAAGCCTCCACTTTGCCTGTCCTCGATAAAATCAGCAAAGCGGTGAAAACGGGAAACGAAAATGTTCGTTATTGGATCTTGCGCATAATTAGTAGACTCATTGGCAGTGACAATTCCAATCCCGTTCATAAATTTCTTCAGGACAGCAGCGTTAGAACTCGTTGTTCTGCTCTCGATGCCATGGGTAACATGGTGGACCAGGCTTCGATTCCCATGCTCATTAGTCACCTCAATGATCCTCTCTGGATAGTCCGAAGAGCCGCTGCAAAAGCTCTCGAGGAAAGAGGGGAAGACGTTGAAGGATTCTTAAAGAGCGCATTTCGCGAAGGTTCTCATGAAATGAAGTTCTGGGCCATTAGGGTTTTGGCTCGTTTGCAAGGAGTGAAAAGAATTGCCACCTACCGTTCTTTCATTCAGGGACAGGTCGAAGAGCTCAAATATTATGGAATGGAAGCCTTGGGTGAAATCCAAGATCCAGAGGCTGTCTCTTTGCTCCTAGACTGTTTTGAAGATGTTTCCTGGGGAGTGAGGCAGTTTGCTTCAGAACAGGTGGCAGCAATGGGAGCTGTGGCCATTCCTATGTTGGTTGAGCGATGTGCAACTGCAGGGGCAGATGATCACGATCTCCGGTATTGGTCCATTCGCACCCTCGCCGATATGGGGGAAGGCGGAGAAGCTCCCTTGGCAACATTATTGGCCAGTCCTGACAGAGATGTGCGTGCCACCGTTTTGTCAGTTTTGCAAATCCCAATGGGAAGACAGTTGCTCCACGCCCTCGAACGTATGCTCGATGACAAGGACGTTTGGCTGCAAAAAGGTGCAGCAGCCCTTTTGCAGCAGCAAGGCCTGACGGCTGCTCCTTGTCTCGTTGAGGGTATGTTTACTGAAGCAGGTAACCGTCGCTACTGGACACGCAAGATTATTGCTGGTTGGGCCAATGAAAATCTGGAAAGGATGATGGAAGAAGGCGAAAGGGACGATGTATTTTCCCAGAAGGTTCGCTCCTTCCTTGCCAGTACAGACTCTTTAGAGCTCATTGCCTCACTAAAGGGACCTTGGGAAAAGGTAAAAGAATCCATTACGAAGTCTTCTGCAGCTGGAGACCTCAGTGGTGTAGCTATGCTCGATGGTTTCGCTTCTGGTGAAGGAAAAGGTTTGTTCGCTCCAGGAACGGGGCAATACTCACAGAGCATAAATATGTCTGCCACACCCAGCACAGTCAATTCACTCAAAGCAATGTGGGAGAAAAGAAAAGCCGAGGAGGCTGACCAGGGCCGAGTCGCTTCAGCAAATGAATCCACTCTTCGTCCAATGACTGGTACTGAGCTGGACCATTTCCTACGGTTGCTCAAAGAGCGCGAAGGTTCGGACCTTCATATGAGTCCACATAGCAGACCAGTCATGCGTATCCACGGCGAATTGGTAATGTTGGACGATTACGAACCCTTCTCAAAATCAGCCATAGAACGAGTGCTTACATCAACACTGACAGTGGAACAGCGTCGAAAATTGGAGCGAGATCTGACCCTAGATTGTTCATATGAGATTGAAGGTGTCGCTCGCTTCCGAGTCAATCTTCTATATCAGCGTCGAGGGCTCAACGGCGTCTATCGCATCATTCCCACACGAATACCATCATTCACCGAATTGCAATTGCCAGACTCTTTGAGGAAACTATGCGCTCTCAAGCAGGGGATTGTTCTCATTACGGGACCAACGGGATCAGGAAAATCTTCTACTGTGGCGTCGATGATCAATTTCATCAACCAGACTCGCAAAGAACATATCATCACAATCGAGGATCCCATCGAATTCGTGCATAACAACCGCGAATGCCTTATCACGCAAAGGGAGGTGGGACCACATTGCCACAGTTTCGCTTCTGCTCTGCGATCGGCACTTCGTGAAGATCCAGACATTATTCTCGTTGGAGAAATGCGAGATCTGGAAACTATTTCGTTGGCCATCACTGCAGCAGAGACGGGCCACTTGGTCTTTTCCACTCTTCATACGACAACAGCCGCTCAAACAATAGACAGAGTTATAGATGCCTATCCTCCTCACCAACAGCCGCAGATCCGAGTGCAGTTGGCCAACTCTCTGCAAGCTGTAGTTGCTCAAAGGCTCTTGCCCAGAGCTGATGGTCGGGGGCGTCATCCAACTATCGAGATTCTCATGCGTACCCATGGCATCGCCAATCTCATTCGTGAAGGAAGAACAGAACAACTCTTTTCTCAGATCCAAACAGGAAAAGAACAAGGAATGCAGACCCTCGACGACGACATGCTCAGATTGGTCAAAGCAAACATCGTTCGTTTCGAAGATGCAATCGAATTTGCATATGACAGAAAAACCTTCGAAAAGCAGGGTAAACATCTCATCAATCCAAACATGTTATCGACACCCGACCTAGATGTTGGCCGTGTCAAAAAACTTAAATGAAAAGTTCGGCTCTCTCATTTTGTTTATTGTTGGCGGCCCTCTTAGTTCCTTGCAGCGGTTCTGGGAAGAACCTTCGTTTGGGAGCCATAGCTGACTTTCGACTAGTGAAGTCTTCTCTAAATGGGGGTCGGAGCCGATTCGGCACGAATGAAGACAAACATTTCGATTTGGGTCGTTTGGCTCTCTCGGCTAGTGGAGCTGTTAGAGAAGGTGTGAAGTTTTACAGTCACCTAGACTTTCAGTCAACAGTCAATGGAGGAGCCAATCTCACTGTCAACGAGGCTTACATGAAGTTTAATCCTTTTGTTGGCAGGCTTTCAGGCAAGTTCGGTGCTTATGCGCTTCCTTTTTCCATCGCTTATGGTGAACCAATGAGAACAACGACTTGGACCATTACTCCTTCAGCATTGGATACCTTTTTTGAAGGTTTGAGAATAACAGGTTTTGAGGTGAGTAAGGGGTATGATGTGCCTGGTCATCACTTCAATTGGGCTTTTGGCACAGGTTATGGGAATGATGGCGCAAGTTTGTTCAATCGCCAATTCAACTTCTCTGAGGCTCCTGGGAACGTGAACGGCCTAGAAGGTGATGGACATTTAGCAGCATATGGCTACATTGGGAAGTTTCGTTCAAACGCCTGTAAGAGAGGGCGTCTTTCTTGGCACACAGGTTTTTTCTGGAATGGTGGCGATGGAGACAATAGCCTGAGAGCTGCTGATGAAACCAAGTTTTTACTTTTTGATTGCCAATTCTGGAAACCTTATTGGGGTATAGCAATCCAAGGCATGCTCGGCTCATCGAGGAGGGCTGATGTCCTTCAAGAGGCTGATGTTAGTTATGTAATGGCTTGGGGCAGGATAAACAGAAAAGTTAGCGGAATATTGAGATATGACCATTGGAATCTCGCGACAGAAGCAGGCACGACAGTCGACAGAGGGCACGGTCTGACTGTGGCATTGAGTCGTCAAATTTCCAAAGAGCAGCTTCTACAGGTTGAGTGGTTGAAACCTTCTGTTTCCGTAGGTCTTGGACCGAAGACGAGTGTTCAATGGCAAATACGATACCGTTTACACTTCTGATTCATTAACAGACAAGGCGAGTGAATTTGTCCAAACAGAGCTGAAAAGCCAATTGGGCATTATCGTTATATTCGAGATAAAAGTCGCGCTCGCATTCAGGTACTTTCAGTAAAGCTTTGGGAAATGCACTGGAGAAATTGTTTCGCCATTTGGTTACATCTTTGGGAGAAACGTAACAAGGGTTGAGCAATAATAACATTGCCAATGGAGCCATATCGGACATATCAGATAGGTTGAGCTCATTGGTGTGTAGTGTTCTGTTTAGTTGCTGAGCACATCTATGGGCTAGTTCTTGGACGGCAGATGTATCTGTAAGGGCAAAGAGTTCATCACGTCGCACAAAATCTTTACTCGGTGCACCCAAGGCCCGAAGAATCTGTGCGCTCGGTTCAATATCACAGTTAGTCAAACGTTGTCCTTTTCCTGAAGCTATGGTGGACAAGAGAGCACGTGCGCCTGTGGGTAACTCTGCAAATATCTCACCGTGGCGTCGGAGGCCGGCAGCTAGCTCATTGGCTTCCTCTTCGTCTTCGAAGGTATAGGGAGAAAACTGTAATATGAGTCCCACTAGCGTAGCAATGCGTGGGGCATCTCTTGTCGTTGGCAGGCCGTCTAGAGCAGCAAAAAGTTCATCCTCAACATCAGCTATGTACTCATCGATGACATCGAGGGGACCATCAC
>CAZXTJ010000153.1:0-14322 GCA_964643655.1 uncultured bacterium | reverse complement strand
ACTCAATGACGGTAAACATTTCATTATTCACGAGACCCAGCTAACTCTCGAGGCACTCGTCAATGGAAGCATCATCGACTTTCCTCCCTATGGCTCTTTGAATGTTCCCAAAGGGGTCAGTCAAGATTCGCTCATTACCATAGTCGCTCCGGGAGGGACTTGGTTCGAAGCAGATCACGTAGTAAAAGTAGATGTAATTCCTGACGAAAGATTCACCTTGAAAGGTAACAATCTCGAAACGAAGGTCGAATTGATACCACGTGACATTTTGCGAGGTGTGGCAGTGCCATTGGCAACGCTTGATGGCACCATACGCCTCAACGTTCCACCGCTGACGAAGGCAGGTGGAAGGTTACGACTAAAAGGACTTGGTATTCCAAAAGGAAGAGGGAAAAAGCGGGGCCATCTCTATGCCAGAGTAAGTATTATCGACGATGATGATTGGCAGCCCACTGAAGCATCTCCCTCCACTTGGTTTGTATCATTACCAGCTCTTACAATGAGTGTTTTTGAAGATGTACTGGCCAATATGGGACACCAACTGGCCAAGCGAAAACAAGCCACAACAGAACTGCTCGTATTGCTCTATCGCGGCCGCATATCAACTGAGATGACTGCCATAGAACGACATGTCACAAACATCAACAGAACGGCCAAGAGGAACAAAGACGGTAGGCGGCAAGGCCCCTTGTTGATAGCCCTCGTTGATGGACGAAGAGAGGAAGTTTTTTGTCCTTTTGCCGAGGGACTGAAGCGGAAAATCCTCAACGTAGCAAGAACTTGTCAGTGACAAGAAAATGTAGACCATTAGCGTAACTGTAAAAAGGAGCGGGCACAATACGCATAATTTTCTCTGCCCCTTCTTGCAGTTCTCTACGATTTCCGTTTCCCTCGAGAATAGCCTCGACACGTGCGCGATAATACCACCAAAGGTCATTGGGCTTGAGATGGTCTGGATTGACGGTCTTCAAAATTGCGTGAGCTCTTTTTGTGTCACCACCACAGGCAGCAACAAATGACTTGGTAGCTCCATAAAGAGCAATTGTCTCTCGTCGCAAATCTCTGTCATCAGTCTTTATATCGTCCAACAACTTGAGCGCTTCTTTGACAAACTCGTCTTCAGATGAACCATGTACATTTGGTGAACGGCAATAGATAGCTGCAATAAGACATTGAAGGCGTAGTTTGAGATTTTTGTCATAATCGCCAACTTCGACAAGTGCTTTAGTCATTATCTCAATAGCTTCGGCTCGTCGGTTTCGCAGCAAAGTAACATCATCTGTGAATTTGACGCCATAAGTCAATGACATCGCCTTGTATTGGAGGATGATGGCTTGGTTCAACCCAAGTAGAGCACCTTCTTGACGAAACTCCTCAACGGCGTCATCAAGAATTTCAATTGCTTTAGCAGAGTTATCGAGAATCAGTAGTGAGCAATATAGCTCTACATGTCGTGCTCGCTTTCCTGGAGGCCAATCTTCCAACCTAGATTTTTTGACCAATTCTGCAGTTGGAAACAAGGTTCCGTTGGCTATGTTATGCTCCTGCGTTGAAACTTTCCCAGGTCCCAAAACACTCTTTCTGCGCAAGTCCAAAACATGGTCAATTGCTCTTTGGGCTATCAACTCCACATCTATAGCTTGAAAGTTGAGCTCTCGCCCAGAATAGGTGCGATTAATAATGTTTGCCAGTTCATGCCAGAGTTTCCACTCAGCAGCTTTGTCCAGCAAATCAACAAGCAGATGTTTTCCCTGCACACGAAATGCTCGTGGTCCTTCCCGAGCAATCAAGACAGAATAAAACACTAGAGCTTGTTTGTATCTCTTGGAGCGTTCCAACAACAAGATTTGAAAATACAATCCCAAGGCACTATCTGAGACTGTCCCCTCCAAACTCAGTCTTTTGAACTGCTCACTCTTGCGTACGAGTGCTCCAAGCTCTTCACACTTCATTTCACTGGTGGGTTCATTCTGATTGACCAGTTTTTTCGCCAGTGGAACTGGATCAACAATTGTTCTATTGGTCTGTTTTCTTGGTTTTGGCTGGCGAGTATAAAAATGAAAAACAGCAAATACAGCCACGATAAAGCATAAAATAAAAGGAATGAATCTCCTTCCGCTTCGCTTTGGCTTTGGCTTTGGCTTTGGCTGTTGAAGTGTTTTTATCTTTCTCTCGGACTTGGCTTTTGACAAAGGTTTACTCAGTGATGTTTTGGCTGAAGATGATGACTTATTTTTGCCCATGGGCAACGTTTCAGGTCCCTCACTGACAACGACAGGACGCGATTGCCGACTCGATAAGTCATTGAGCTCTGCCAAAAGGTGGGCTGCAGACACATAACGCTCTTCCACCCTTTTAGCCAAAGCACGCATTATCATCTTGTCACATAACGATGGCAAAGATGGGCAATGCAAACTAGGTTTGGGAGGTGTTTGATTGAGGGACTTCTGAATGATCTCTCCAGGAGTTTTTCCTGTGAAGGGATATTGACCAGTGAAGAGTCGATAAAGGATGACTCCCATAGCGTACACATCAACTGCAGGAGTGAGATCTGCAGAGGGAACTGCCTTGATCTGCTCAGGTGCCATATATCGGGGAGTGCCAACAATGGTTCCTTCTTGCGTAACTGTGTCATGTTTATCCAAGTCCCTGGCCAAACCGAAATCTGCGATTTTTATTATGCGTCCATCCTGCAAAAGGATGTTATCTGGTTTCAGGTCACGATGAACGACTCCTTGCTCGTGGGCATAAGCCATGCCTTCGCTAATCTCTCGCCCAATTCTCAAGGATTCATTAAAGGCAGGAGTGGGAGTATCGTCGAGGTACTTTGAAAGAGTGGGACCAACGACAAACTCATAGACAGTACAGACGGTGAATCCATCACCTACCACTATCTGTTCTACATCATGGGTCTGCACAATATTAGGGTGGCTCAAGTTTGCACTAATACGTGCTTCCCTGATTGCTCGACGATAAGCGTCTTCTGAATCAACGAGGTGAGGGTGAATTACTTTAATGGCAACTACTCTATCCATGAATTTGTGACGTGCTTTGTACACGCATCCCATGGCTCCTGAACTCAGCTCACCGATGATTTCGTATCTCTCGAGCTGAGAAAGGTCAATGTTCACAGCTGCCAACTTCGCTCACCTCCTTGCTCATTCAGTATAATGCACAGCCACACAGCTCCCCATAAAAGACTTTTTGTTTTGCATTTGCACAACCACGTGCTAATATGGCACCACATTCAACCGCAACAACAATGGAGGCTTTCGTGATATCCCCAATCGAGTTACAGAAAAAAATGTATGACAACTTTGAGAAAAACATGGGCAAAGCCATAGAAAAGACGCTTCGAGACGAAACCTATTTAAAACTCGTCAGTCAATGGTGGCAACTTGGTTTCAACTGGCTCGACTTGACTCGTAAATGTGCCAAACCTATGCTCGACAGTGTTGATGTACCAACCAATTCCTCATTGGATAAACTCTATCAATCAGTGCACTCAATGGAAATGCGCCTTCTCGATTTGGAAGAGAAGGTCGATGAAGATATTAGAAGGCCTCTGGTGAAGGAAACACCGGAGAGCTAATATATTGAGTAGAACGTGATAGAAAGGGATCCATATGGGGACCAAAAACTTGTCTCTCCTTTGCTGCCTGTTGGGCTTAATCTGCTGCCAACAAGCATTGGCGCAGAATCCAATGCCTTCTCTAAATATGCTTTATCCAGAAGCTTACAAAGGTGTAGATAGGCGTCGTAAGCAAGTGAGAAAGAGCGAAGATCCCTGGTATGGTCTCAATCGACAGAAACAATGCCCCATTTCTGGACGCAAGTTTTTGGGAAGGTATGAACACTACGTAGACTACAAAGGATATCGTGTCTACCTTTCTGACAAACGATTGAAATGGATTTTCAACAAATTTCCTCGTCGCTCCATTCGTAGACTCTACGACTGGGGAGAGAGGCCTGAAAAGCTGAACCTCTGTGAACGCTGTGGCGAGATAAAAAAATCCGACAAATGCTGTAGGCGAACATTGGAAACCAAAGTCTGCCCTCTTTGCCGAAAACACTATCGCTCACCAGGCTGTTGCGTTCCCCATGGTTATATACTCGAGGTACCACCACCAAAGGTCAGACGCTGAGCTATGACTTTTCGGTTAGTTTGCACACTAGGACCTGCGTCCAAAGACACTCAAATATTGAGCAATCTGCTCGCTGGTGCTACCCATTTTCGCCTCAACGGCTCTCACCTCAACAGCTCTTCTTTGGAAAACTGGCTTGAACGTTTGTCCGCCTTGTTTGAAAAAGAGGGCAAAGAGCTTCCCGTCATCGTGGATCTACAGGGTTCAAAAATGAGAGTGGGAGTCTATGAAGCGAGAAAAACGATACCCAATGAGATAAGATTGGTTCACTCCAAAGGACCCTCACCTTTTGCTGATGTAATCCCCGTTCCTCACGAACGACTCTTTCGCTCAGTCAAAGTTGGGGAAGAACTCACACTCAACGACAAAAAAATTCATTTGAGAGTGATGGACATTGGCAACGATGGGATCAAAGCAAAGGTAGTCACCAACGGTCCACTATCGAGCAACAAGGGTATCAACCGCAGCGACCACCCTGTACCCTTTGAGGAACTCACTGCAAATGATGGTGAGTTGGTCCAAGTAGCAGAGCAATACTCCTTCGTAAGTTATGCATTATCCTTCATCACGCAAGCTTCTGACATAGACCACCTAAGGGCTTTCACCCAAAGACCAGTTGCAGCAAAAATCGAACGTCCCGAAGCACTTGAAAACTTGAAAAACATTATCAATAGTTTTGACGAGCTCTGGTTTTGTCGTGGAGATTTGGGTGCCCAAGCAGGCCTATCAGCACTTGGTCCCATTCAGCTGGAGTTCGAAAACATGATAGCTGACTGCAATACTCCTGCTCTGCTGGCAGGTCAAGTACTCGAACACATGACATACTTTCCTATGCCAACTAGAACAGAAGTTGTGTCCCTACACCGTGCCATCGTCGGTCCTTGGGATGGCATAATCCTTTCGGACGAAACAGCTATCGGCAAACACCCTTGCGAAACTGTTGCTTTCATCAACGAGCTAACAGCAGCGAAACGAGCTTAAGGAAGAAACGATGGATATCTTACCCATCATATTGATTACGGCTATCTGTACAGCTATTGCAGCCATACCTTATTGGCTCTTTAACCGATGGACCAAGAGCCGAATTCAGCAGAGTGTATTCAATTTTAGCCAACACTTCGGTTTGACACCATCTCCTGCTTCTGAAGAATCCTCATTACCTTCAGCAGCTGGTAGATACAGGAATAGACCAACTTCCATTTTGTCTTCCTACACTACACAGGGGCCGTCTTTTCCAATGACGAGGCTCACTGTTGAAGTTTATCCACCTGTTAGCTTCGAAATTCGCTTGATAGCCAATTCTTTCCTCTCCTCTTCGCCTGATGAAAAGTACGTTCCCTTTGGCGAAGAAGAGTTGGATAATGCACTTTTACTAGCGACGAATGACAAAGAATTGACGAGCAAACTTTTTACGAAAGCCATACAAGTTAGCTTAAAAAAAGCTCTAGCAAAAGGTTTGCAACGTGGAGAACTTGTGATAACTAAATCTGAGTTCCGCTACACCGATCCCCAACATATGATGACAGAAGGGGATTTAGCACTAAATAGCCATATGGTCGAATTGCTACATGACTTGGCAGACAGAGTAGAAGAGCTACGTAGCTCCTAGCGTCTTTTCCGTCTTTTCTTCAAACCGAGACGATTTACTCCCGGATTGTAATGAGGGTATTTTCGACAGAAGTCTTTCACTTGCTTCAGCTTGTGAAAGTTTCGAATGCCATACTTTGTCCAGCCAAAGAAATTACGAGGATGATGAAATTCCATCCCCTCTCCTCCAGCAAGTTCTTTCCTTACGCTCTCGGCAAAACCTCTATCAGAGTTGGAAAAATCGGATCCTGGCGTACCATCTGGCTCCACATCCTTTTTCCTTTTCCAACCTGAGTCACCAACATAAAATGAATTGACCCAATCAACAGCCAGACCAGTTCGTTTACTGACTGCTCGCTGAATCAGATAAGCCATACCAGGTTTGGGTTTACGGAACTCATCGTAATTCTCTGCAAAATCATAATAATGAACAGGAGCACCTGCACGATTGAGCAATTGGCAAGTGCGTCTCAAGGCGGCATCAGCTGTTTCTAACTTGATGAAACCTTTGCCCACACCTCCTTGATTTGAAAGAACAGCAATCATATATCCTGCGTCAGCGAGCTTTTTAACCTTCTTGGCAACCAGCGGAAGCAAGATGACATCACGAGGATGGTTCGCACAGGGAGCGCCACTGCGTGTAACTCTCAGAGTGGAATCAGCATCAAACATCGCCACTTTGACCTTGCCTTTTTTTGGTCCTTGCCACGATTGTACGATTGTCTGTCTTTTCCTTGGACGCTGCTGAATGGGTTCTAGTGCTCGAACAAAAGTTACACTGACAAAAATTAGGAGGAGTATACAAGCCAGTTTCATAGTGTAATTGGGCACGCCATACCTCATTCCAATAACGAGAAGATTGCTTCAAGTGTCTCTTTGACCTTAGTATCCTCAGACTACACAATGCCACAAAACACTTAATGCATGTAACATGCAATAACGATATGCGAGGGAGGCAGCAGAAGCGATGAACGACAAAGCTTTGCTTCTCACAATGTTCGTTCTTCCTGGAGCCATCATAGTTCTAGCTATGATGGCCTATATCTTTTTTGAACCCATCACCAGCTTTTGTACTTCTTTGATAGCTGGAGCAGAAGAAGGGGGCGAGAAATGATAGGCGCAGGAGAAACAAACACTGTTGCCATTACATTTGCCCTTTATCTAATTGGTCTTCTTGGAGTCGGGTTTTGGGCATCAAAAAAATCCAGCAAAGATATGGATGCCTATTTTTTGGGAAGTAGAGAGCTAGGCAGTTTTGTCGTTGCTCTCTCTGCCGTAGTCTCTGGTCGCTCTTCCTGGCTAATTCTTGGCGTCTCTGGAGCAGCTTTCCTCAAAGGTCTCTCTGCAGTTTGGGTATTGCCTGGATATATTCTGGCTGAATTGCTCATGTTCGTCTTTATTGCCCCTCGCATAAGACGCTATACGGAAAGACGAGACTGCATCACTTTGCCCGATTATTTCGAAGTGCGATTTCACGATAAAAAACACTATTTACGTGTTGTCGCCGTAGTCATGATCCTTCTCTTTTTCACAGCTTACATCGGTGCTCAGCTCACAGCTGGCACGAAAACTTTTCAGGCTGCTTTTGGTTTGAATGCTTTTGATGGCACGGCCCTGATAACAGTGATAATTGCTATCTACACAGTCACTGGTGGGTTCTTGGCAGTTTCCATAAATGATGCAATTCAGGCTTGTTTGATGTTGGTTGGGCTCGTAGTGATGCCTATCGTGGGTATCATTAAATTGGGTGGTATGGCTGCATTGGTCAACAAATTGATGGCCACAAGTCCTGACTATCCACTCTTGGCCATAGGAGCTTCTGTGGCCATTGTCAAAGGTCTAGCCATCGGTACTGGCTCTTTTGGCCAGCCTCATATCATCGCTCGTTATATGTCCATAGCCGATGCAAAACAACTGAGAGTATCTGCTCTCGTCGGAACTGTGTGGAATGTTTTGATGGGTTGGGGAGCCATTTGGGTAGGCCTTGTGGGCAGAGCAATGTACGGCACTGTCACTGTTTTACCCCTACAAGACAAAGAGACGCTTTTTATCAAACTAGCTGCAGATACATTCCCACCTGTCATTGTTGGTCTGCTTGTTTCAGCCGTTGTTGCAGCAATTTTGTCTACTGTGGATTCTCAGCTGCTCGTTGCGGCCTCTGGTGCTGCAAGAGACATCTACAACAAACTCACTGAAGATGGCCAAAGAGCAACAGCCAAAGAGTTGGTATGGGCTAGTCGCTTTTTTGTTCTTGCCATTCTCTTTGCAGCATTCCTCGTTGGTGTTTATGCCAAACAAACTCAAAATGCTGCATTCAAAGATGTATTCAGCTTTGTATTACAAGCTTGGTATGGACTCGGTTGTGCCTTTGGCCCAATCATACTGCTCAGTCTCTTCTGGCGCCGCTCTAGTTTCGAAGGTGCTTTGGCCTGCATGCTCTTTGGGCCTGCTGCTGTCTTTGCAGGACTTTTGACAAAGGGTTATGCAGACATAATCGGTCCACAGACAGCCGCCTGGTTACGACCAGAAATCGTAGGTTTTTTTGGCGGAACGGCTCTCATTATCATCTTTGGTTACGTCAAACCACCAGACAAAGAAATAATGGCTGAGTTGGACTATATGGGGATCAAAGAGAAGAGTTAGCTTGGCTGATTTTCTGCCTCGACAGCAGCTCTTTCTTCGTCAGTCAAACCAAGAAGGAAAGAGACAGAGTCCAACAAATGGCGTTCTTCCACCTGAATGACGCCATCAGCATCTGCAATTGCCAAAACACGTCTGTATAAACCGACTTTGTCAAAAGCACCACAGACAGATAATTCGCCAGCCTTGAAACGATGGGCCGTTTCACGAAAAATGCCTTCATGTGTCTCATGATCTAGTTTGAGAATTTGACGAAAATCTGAGATGAGATCCATTTCGCGAAAGGTCAAACGTCCGTCAGCAAAAGCTTCTTCGAGGACGAGACGAAAGACAGTCTCTTTGTCCAAGTTTTCACAGGCAGTCATGGTTACCTCCACCATTAAGCCTACATCGTGGTAAGGTGGCTTACAACCACTCTCTAAGCTTGGGAGGAGTAACTGAGTTGACAGCGGCAAATGAAGAGATAGCCATTTGCCAAGTCTGTGGTGCACCTATCAATGATGGACCGATAGTAACTTGCTCCTCTTGCGATACTCCTCATCACCAAGACTGCTGGCAATATCTTGGGCACTGCTCGACCTTTGGTTGCCATGCCACTAGAACCAACCAGAGTGCACAGGCTCTGGTACGGCAACCTGAGCAGGGAGAAGTCCTCTTCATAGATGAAAACACAGTGAGCGATGATTTGATGGTAGGAGCAGATGACATGCTCGACCAAGCTGTGGACGCCTACTCTGCCTCTTCTATGAGCAGACCCTATTTGAGAGTGGATCTGGATACACCTTTGGAGAATTTCACATTCTGGGGAGCTCTTGCCTCTGCTTTGCTCTCAATCTTTCTTTTATCTACTTCAGGAGAAATTGCAGCCCTATTGTTTGTTTTAGCTATCGCCCTAGGTCTTACCTACAGTGCAATCGACTGCACCTACGTACTCGATCACAACACAAAGAGTGTCTATTATCTCCGCCGCCTCTTTGGTTTCACTACCCGCTACCAAGTCTGTCCCTACAATCAAGTCCACACTGTTGCAGTAAATGGAACACGTCATGAATCCAAACACTCCACCTGGTGGAACTATGGTGTTGTTTTTGTCACTCATTCAGGTGAAGTAATACCTGTCTCCAATGAAAGGCAAGAAGACTATTATCGCGCTGGCCAAAATGCAGACATATTGGCCAGGCACCTGGGCACTCGCGTCCACAAAGGACGATTAGAAAACGAACTGATCGTAAAAGAAGTTGGCGGTCAACCCTATTTGAGTTATGAACCATACTCTATCCTCAATCATCCATTCATTATGCTCATTTATGTTTTTGTAGCCATGGTTTGGATTGCCCTAATGGCAGCACATTGATCACAGGGGAGGTTTCTCTCGCAAACTATCCAAGCAGCAAAAGCCAAGGCAGCGGAAGCTCAGCAAAAAAACATACAGATGAGAGAAGCAATTGGTGCTCGTCTTCGTGCCGTAGGCGCTCGCTTAAAGGCTCTAGGAGCGCGTCGACGCTGACTGAACACCTTCCTGAACCTCTTTATTGAGCTGCAGATATTCCTCTTTTGTCAAACCTAGGATAGTAGCAACCCCCAAAACGATGTTAGCTTCACTCTGAGAGAGAGTTCCATCTGCGTATACTTGTTGAAGAATGGAACGAAAAAGCCGTTTCCCGTCTAATTCCCGCTCTTCACCCACTTTGGTCTTAGCCTTGGCTTCAGTAATTATTTTGGCCAACACATCTGCTGGTACGGGAAAACGACTTCTGATCTTCAAAAAAAGCTGCTGTTCTGCAGGTGAAATATTGCCATCATGAAAAACTTCACAGGCGACGAGTCGCAAAACGTCTTCTTTTGTACACTCAGCGCAGGACAATACGTGATTATTCTGAACTGCGGATACGGGCTTCTCTACAGGCGCAGCAGCTGAACTCTCGATTACAGGTGGTGCTTGTTCTTCCCTCTGTGCCCTTGCCCTTTCCCACACATTTGACCACAAATCCTGTCTGCGGCGTTTATCAAGAATTGCAGTAACATGCTCGGCAGCAAGAGCTCCTGACATACGCCAAGCGCGAGAGAGTGGTCCAATGGCTGCAAGTGAACCATCTGCTAACAATGCGTCACCCAAGGTCAAAAGAGCATCGAGATGATTTGGATAAATCTCTAGGGCATTCTCACAAAGCTTGATGGCCCTAGCTGTCTTATTATTCCTCAGCTCAAGAGAAGCCAACTCTGTGATGGCTCTGTAACAACGTGGGAAGCGACTCAATTCGTCTTCAAATGCTTGTTTGGCCCTCCGGTAGTTGCCCGCTTGTTTGAGGTAACGCCCCCAAACAACACGAAAACCTGGTTGTTCACCATTAGCCGTCACTGCAGCTTCAGCAGCTTCGGCAGCCTCAGCAAAACGTTTGTTCGAGGCCAAGCGACAAGAGAGATTCCAAGCGCCCGAAAAGTCTAAAAGTCTCCATTGGACGAACTCAGTAATATCACGTTGCCCTGAAGGACCTTTTGAAAAGACAACAATCTTTGGAGGATCTGCTGAGGAGAGAGCGCTATCGAGCTTGAACAATATGGAACCGGCCAAAAGGTGTGTTTCTCCCAGTACCAGTCGCCTGTCGGGAACGTTTACTCGAATAAAGGCATTACCTTCCTCGTCTGCAGGTAGCTCGAGATCTATATTGGTGTCTTCGAGGATAGCGGGAATCAAAACTTCATCGCCGCAAATGGTCAAATGTAATTCGTTTTCATCTTTTGGCAACCCAAAATCGATGTGACATTTCATTCTCAGCACTCCTTGCAGACAGTAACTTAACACCATCAAAGACGGCTTTAATGGTGCAAATCAAGGCATGTCATCAAATAGTGTCTGGCAGGGCAACAGAGAGAGTAGTAATATTTGGTTATGGCCGAAACGCGGGGTACGGAACCGAGGATATACCAATCCCAGGTTTTATACGCCCGTGGACCGGTTTGTTGGACGGTCGTGCATTAAACGGGGCATGGCCGTCCATCTTTTTTAGGTGTACATTATTGCTACAACTTGGCATGTTTACTTCTGAAGGAATTATGAACAAAGAAACGACCATTGCTCTTTTGAGAGCAGCAGCTTGTGAAGGCTTCTCAGTCATTGAGGGATTGTTGGATAGAGGTGCAAACCTCTGGGCATGTGACGCCAATGGCATCACAGCTTTGCATCTGGTCACTGCCCGTGGTCGCATAGACCTCATAGAGCTACTCATAGAGCGAGGAGCAAAAGTAAACGCAGTTGATGCCTCAGGTTGGACACCCGTCTTTTTTGCCTGTGCACAAGGCCATATGGAGGCTTTGGAGCTGCTGATAGCCAACTCCGCTTCCCTTGAAGTTTTAGACCAACATGGAATGACTCCACTTCACTTGGCAGCCCACAATGGTCATACAGACATCGCTCGCTTCCTCACTCAAAAAGGCGTGGATTTGAACATCGCTGGTGAAGAAGGACTCTTGGCATTACATTGTGCTGTCCGCGAAAACTACCTCAAGACCGTTGATTTTCTGATTCAAGCTGGAACCCCAGTCGATTCAACTGATGATTTTGGCTGGACTCCACTTCACATTGCAGCAAATTGTGGCCATTTAGAACTCACTGTTTTGTTGCTCGACAGAGGTGCCGCTGTAGAAGCACGGGCTACTTACGCTGCCCCAGGTACAGGAACAGTTGGGAGTCACGGTTGGTCTCCGCTACATCTGGCTTGCACTGGCGGTCACGAAGCTGTGGCACGAGAACTCGTCAGTCGAAAAGCTATGATGGAAGCCAAAACAGAAGACGGAGTCACACCCCTACACTGCGCAGCCATTGCCGGAGAAGCTGAATTGGTCGATTTTTTGGTCAAAGAGGGTGCATTTGTCCTGGCAAGAACGAACAATGAATGGACGCCCCTCCTCTTTTCGGCAGTGACGGGAAAACTTGAAGTTCTTCGTCTCCTTCTGAACGAGGGAGCTTCTTTGCTAGAAAGAAATGCTGGAGGACAAGATGTGCTGCACATAGCAGCAATGAATGGTCATGACTCACTCATAGAGTATCTCATCGAAAAAGGCGCCAAGGTCGACTCCCTTGATTTGAAAAGATGGACACCTCTCCATTGGGCCGTCGAAGGTGAACACATTGAAGCAGTACGGTTATTGTTAACGGCAGGTGCCTCACCTGAAGCTGGGGACACTTATGGCAAGACAGCCATAACACTTGCCGAGGAGATTAAAAATCAAGAGCTGATTGACGCCCTCACGTAAACGCAACAGCGCAACTTCATGCAACACTTCGCAACACAAGTATTCTGTTGCGCTCTCCTACTCAATCTCTAATCTCTACCTGACAAGCCGACTTTAACTAAATATCGCTTTTGGCATCCACTTTGCATAATTATGCTCTTAGCAGATTGTTATCACGCTAAAAAGATTGGTTGGTGTTTTATGAGCAAGTTTAGATTCTCAATTATCTTACTGCTAACACTTCTCGTCTCCCCATTGTGGGCAGCAGAAGATGCAGAAGAAGCAACCCACGGGGTGGAAGCAGCTTTTGTCCAAGTGCTGGACACCTATGAATACCAAGGTTTCAAAGTAATCCAATTCGACCTAGGTGTCCTTGCCCATTACTCTTACTTACTGGTCAGTGAAAAAGAAGCTCTTCTCGTAGATCCTCTGCGTGACATCAAGGCCTACCTCAAAGCAGCCAAAGATGGAGGTTTCAAAATCACTGGCACTTTCCTCACCCACAATCATGCAGATTTTGTGGCTGGTCACTTGGAGGCTGCTAAAGAGTTAGGAGCGCCAATATACATTAGTGACAAAGCTGGTGTTGGCTTTGAGCACAGAGCATTGAACGAAAAGTCGGAGCTAAAAGTTGGAAAAGCAGTGCTGCGGTTTCTTGCGACACCAGGTCACACCCCAGAAAGTATGGTGTGCCTTGTTTATGGCACGAAATCAAAGGAAACACCTGAAGTGATGTTCACTGGAGACACACTTTTCATCGGTAGTGTTGGCCGCCCCGATCTCATGGGTGGATCCATTTCTGCAGCCTCTTTGGCTTCGATGATGTTCGACAGTTGGAACAAGAAACTGAAACCTCTAGCCGATTCCATCCATGTGTTGCCAGCTCATGGAGCTGGTTCACTTTGCGGTGCAGGTTTATCGGACGATCCAATCTCTACCCTTGGAGAGCAAAAAACCAACAATCCTTATGTGCAATATCAATCACGGAGTGAGTTTGTGGCCGCCATCCTCGACGGCCTACCACAAGCTCCACAATATTTTGGTCACAATGCAGCGATGAACAAAAAAGGGCCTGAACTCGTCGATTGGGACAAGCTTCCGAAAGTTGTGATCCCAAACAGCTCTCTCATTTCGAATGAAAACCTGACTATCATAGATATTAGGCCCGATGATGAATACTCTCACGGTCACATTCCCAACTCCATCAACGTAGCCCTCCGTGGCCGTTTGGAGACTTGGATAGGAATTATGGTGCCCTGGGGAAGAGAAATTTACATTGTCGGTAACGAAACTCTTCAAAAAGAAGCAATCCGTCGCCTGCACCGTATTGGGTACAAAGTTAGTGGTCGTCTGGACTTCTCCGCGTGGCAGAAAGCAGGACTGAGATTAGCAAAAAACGAGAGAATTACACCCACAGAACTGCACAACAAAATCAAAGATGGTTCAGCACCCATAGTTGTTGATGTCCGACTACCCAAAGAGTGGATGGCAGACCGAATTGGCACTGTCGTCAATATACCATTGGACAAGCTTGCAAAAGATTCTGCGAAGTTGGACAAAACAGAACCCGTCATTGCCGTATGCAATTCAGCATTTCGTTCGAGCATGGCCATTGGTATCCTTGAGAAAGAAGGTTTCTCACAAGTTAGAAGCCTAGAGGGTGGCGGTAAAGCATGGAAAAAAGCTGGTTTGCCAATGATACAGTCAAAGGTGGCAA
>CAZXTJ010000152.1:0-14328 GCA_964643655.1 uncultured bacterium | reverse complement strand
AGGCTCCATTGTTCACATTGGGTACGGCTGGTCACATAGATCACGGCAAAACGACGCTCTGTTTACATTTGACAGGTGTAGACACTGACCGTCTAGGTGAAGAGAAGTCGCGTGGCATTTCCATTGAGTTGGGTTTTGCTGAGCTAGAAACACCTCGTGGTCAACAAGTGGGCCTCATCGATGTTCCCGGCCATGAACGTTTCATTCGCAATATGGTCGCAGGAGTATGTGGCATTGATGGAGTTTTGTTTGTCGTGGCAGCTGATGAAGGAGTCATGCCACAGACGCGCGAACACTTTGACATCATCCGTTTGTTGGGAGTGGAAGACGGAATTGTCGTCCTCACTAAATGTGATATGGCCGAAGAGGAGCTCATTGACCTCGTGGAAGAGGATTTGAAAGAATTCCTCGAGGACACTCCCTTAGCAGGAGCACCAATCGTTCGCACTCGCCCTGACGACCCGGCCAGTTACGACAAACTTCGCCATGCAGTGGACGACTTGTTGGGACGTTTGAAACCGCGCCTCCAATCTGGCCATTTTCGCCTGCCCATCGATAGGGCATTCACCCTAAAAGGACATGGCACTGTTGTCACTGGCACTGTGGCCTCTGGCACCATTCACAAGGGTGATATAGTCAACATTCTGCCTGAAGGCATCCCTTCGCGTATTCGCTCCATTCAATCCTTTGGTTCGGCTACAGACACCGTTGTTGGTGGCCAACGGGCTGCACTCAACTTGCCCGATGTACCCGTATCAGCCATTGGCCGTGGCTCCTGCGCTTGTCCTGAAGGGGTCTTTACGCCGGCTTATATGGTTGATGGCCGCTTCAAGATGCTGAGGAACCTCCCCAAAGGTTTTTCCATCGTCAAACATGCTTCAAGAGTGCGTTTTTACGTTGGTACGAGCGAAGTCATTGGACGTATCCATCTGCTCGACTGTAATCAAGTTGAAGAAGGTGGCGAAGCTCTCGTCCAATTCCGCCTCGAACAACCACTAGTTGCCGCTCGCGGAGACCGTTTCCTCGTGCGCACCTTTTCGCCTTTGTTCACCATTGGTGGTGGGGTGGTTCTCGACGCTTCGGCACAGAAACATAAAAACCGGGCCAAAGCAGCTGAAGAGCTCGAACGAAAGGCCTCCTCCGATCCAGGGCAGGTCGTTTTGGCTGCTCTAGAGGAGAATCCTGCCGTCATGCTCGACCTGATCACTTTGAGCAAAGAGCTGGCACTGCCTCAAGATCAGGTGACACCTCACCTGCCGCCAGAGACTGAAAACGCTGGCATACTCCACTTCAAAGGGGCAAAGGGGGATTTGTATTGTTCTGAACGCCACCTTTTGGCTGAACGTTTACGCCTCGTCAACGTAGTCGAACAATATCACTCCAAAGAGTCCACTTCTCCGGGCATGGCCCGCGCCAGTTTGCAGCAAACTTACAGCGCTACAGTGAAAAACGATGTCTTTAATCTCCTCCTCGAACAGCTACTTGCAGCTGGAGATCTCGTCAAAACGGGCAAGTTGATAGCCCGTGCTGGATTTGAACCCAAGCTCGATCAAGAGCTTCTCGATGGTTTGAGAGCACTGCGAAAAACACTCTCCCAAAAGAGCGAACCTCTTTGGACTCCAAAACTCCTTGGTGACAAATGTAATCTCAAGCAAAAAGCCTTGCAGAAGCTCATTGGACTCCTCCTCAATAGTGGAGAATTGGCTCGTTTGCCTGGAGGAAATTTTGCTCGCTCCGAATTTGTGGAGGAGATGCGCCAGAAAGTCGTCTCATTCATAGAGAGTCAGGGTGGCCAAGCTGAAACGAACGATATCAAAAATCATTTGGGATTGTCGCGAAAACACCTCATTCCTTTTCTCGAGCACCTCGACGAGAGTGGAGTTACTTTGAGAATTGGCAATGCGAGAAAATTGAGAGCTCGTTGATTGGACTTATTACATTAATGATGATATAGAGTTAGTCCGGCACCTACCTCTTACCGATAAGTACTACGTGGGTTCGAGGATTAGTGCCGACTACTATAGAGGAGGCGAACGGACGCGATGGCGCGATGGACCACCGCTCTTTACCTAACTTTCATTCTTTGTTTCTGCTGTGGCTCTGCATTTGCCGTCAGTGGAAAACATGGTCAGCTCGAAGCTCAGGACCCCTTCAAAACTGGTAGAACTGCTTGCGGACTCTGCCATTCGACTCACTCAGGCAAAGGTTTGCGTATGTGGGTCATTACACCTGCCACTCATACGGCCAATGGCAAAGAATTGTGCGGCTCTTCCGCTCTTTGTTACAGCTGTCACGATGGTACGGTTACCAAGAAGGGGATGGAGTTTTTTGACTATACGGAACGGGGAATGACTGTTTCAGGTATGGGTGGTTCTTCACATCCCGTTAATATCCCAATGACGGATAAACTCGCTCGCCCAGGGTGGTCGACCTTCTTCACCGGTACTGTTGGTGCAAACACTTACACTGAAGTCCTCACTTGTGGCACTTGCCACGATCCCCACGACAACAAGACGCACGGACAGTACTTGAAGGAGAGTAAGAGGGACAGCTTGATATGTCGAGGGTGTCACAAGAACAAGTAGTGAAGGTTGTCAGAACTGCACTACCGCCTTTAGCAGCTCTATTTGCCGTTTGTTTGGTTGTTTGGCTCCTTTCTCCTGCTCCGCCTCCAGCTCCTGTGGTGGCCACGACAGAGGAAGAACCGCCACCTCCCCCCTACCCTGGTGTATCGCTCGAGCAAGTAATCTCCAAACCAACTATGGAACCTTGGGGTATTGCTGGTGACGAAAAAGGACGTTTGCTCGTTACGGACAGGCGTTCCAATGATTTGCTCGTCTTGAGCCACAAGGGGGAGATAATCTCTTCTGCCCGCAAAGCCAATGAAAACAACAAGGTGCTAAACGAACCCACTGGTCTTTGTTGGGACAGCCACACAAAATCAATCTTTGTGGCTGATTCTGGCAATCACCGTGTGGCTGTTTTTGATGAAAAGGCCAAATTGAAGTTCTCATTTGGTCGTAAAGGAGCAAAAAATGGCGAGTTCTCTCGTCCTGTAGGTATTGCTTCTAATGGGAGGGGAAAGCTTTTCGTCGTCCAAGTGGACGATGCTCGCCTCCAAGTTTTTGATACGAAGGGTAATTTCATTCAAGAGAAGAAAGCTACAGAACTGGGTATGGACTACCTCTGGGACGTCACTTGTATGCCTTCTGGTGGTGTTGGTTTGTCTTCTGCCTTGGGTGGCCTTACTATTTATGATGAGAGTCTTAAACCAAAGGCTAGTTTGGCCAACAGAGGTATTGGGCGGGGTAATTACCTCTTTACGACTGGACTGGCCGCTGATGGTGAGGGTCGGGTACTTGCCTGTGCCAAGACCCAGGGTAAGGTTATGTTATTGAGCCCGCCGTCCAAAAGATCGCCCCGCGGTCACGTGCTGACTGAAATCCTCTCTACTGACGGCCCCGATTATGGTGCTGTCAAACCAGCGATGTTGGCTTCTTATGGCACCATTTCTGCAAAAAAACAGGTAAAAGAGCAGATGCAACATTCACTGCGTTACCCCATGGACGTAGCCTTCCTTCCTGGCAAAAGGCTGGCTGTTGCCGAACGGGGTAATGGAAGAGTCCTCGTTTTCAAGGAGCTCTAATGTTCAGAAGGATCACTTCTTCCTTTCTGCGAGTACCCAAAAAAGCGAGAACGGCCTGCCTCGTCTCCATAATCATGCCAGGGGCAGGTCACGTCTATAACCGAGAAGTGGTCAAAGGGGTCATGCTCTGGGCCATGGCTATGGGTTTCCTCATTTGGGGATATGTCTCATGGTCGCAGTATTGCGTCACCTACAACCAGATGTTCGAACAGACAGCTATGCACGACATCGCTCTTGCGCAGGCGCGACACTCTGTTCCCCATCTTTGGGTTCCCTTCGTTTTTTATCTAATGGTAGTCGTCTTTTCTGCTTATGACGCTTACCTCGTTGCTCGCCAAGTCATCGACTTGATTAATCGAGAAAAGGCAATCAGAGAATCTGAAAGGCGAGACGTACAGATGGGAGATGGTGATGCAACAGTTTAAGCTGCTATTGCCAGTTCTCCTCCTGGCTGCTCTCGTCGTCTCTTTGCATGGTGAACAACTGCCTAACATTGGTGCCGATGAAACAGAAGCTCCAAAACCTACTCCCAAAATTCTCAATCCAGCAGGAGACAGATTGTTACTCAATCGTCCCATGGGAATGGATTTCGATACGAGCGGCAAACTCTACGTTGCTGACTTGATTAATCGTCGCATCCGTGTCTTTCAACCAGGCAAAGAGATTCCTGAAAAGAAGGTCATCGAATGTGGTCTACTCGTTCCCTGGGGATTGGCTCTCGACGACAGTGACCGCATATTCGTCACAGATACGGGTGCCAATCAGATACGAATGGTAGATGCCGAGGGAAAAGCTGCCGCCACCATTGGTCGCAAAGGAAATGCACCTGGAAACTTCCGAATTCCAGCTGGAGTTGCCATTGATGAGTCCAGGCAAAGAATGCTCGTGGCTGACTTTGCCAATCATGCTGTGCAAATACTCTCTTTTGATGGCACTTTCCTTGGTCACATTGGTGCTGTGGGACAGTCTGGTCGTCTTGGCACTTCAGGTCGTAGAGAAGGCGAGTTCCGCGGTCCGGCAGGTATAGCCGTTGATGGAATGGGCCGTATCTATGTGTGCGACAAAGAAAACTGCCGCGTACAGATTTTCCATTCCACCGGTGGTTTCATCGCAGCTTTTGGTCATCCAGGAGCAACAGCAGGAAACTTTGACCGCCCTTCAGGTATTTGCGTAGACGAAGATGGTGCCATCTATGTTTGTGACACCTTCAATAGTCGTGTGCAAATCTTCGAACCACCCTTTGCTGCAGCTTTGGAACCCACCTTCAAAGTGCGCAAAGTCGTTACGGGCAAAGAGCTCACAGGTGGCCCTCTAAAACTACCCAACGCCTGTGCCGTATCGCCCAGTGGAGATTTGTACATCGCTGACACTGGCAACAACCGCATAGTCGTTTACCCCTACGAAATGGTGGAAGGAAACACTCCCTAATCCATTCACGCTATAGTGATAGGGGAGGTTCGTCGTGGGAGTAATTATAAAGATCTTCTCCTTCCCTTTCAAAGTCATTGACGATTTGCTGGGTTGGTTCGTCTTTGACATGCTCTTTCACAAAAAGCGGGGTTTCATCTGTTTACCCCTCTTTGTTGGTGCCATAGCTTATGTCATATACAGTTGGTCTTCCATTGGTCCCAAGGTATGGACGACATTTTATGATGGTAGAGACAAAGCCTACACTGCAGTTGGTTGGGAGATACCTTCGCGAGAGCCTGTCACTTCAGCCTCTTCAACGGGGGCAACAACAGGGACGACGACAGTAGCTCCAACTCCAACGACAGCGCCAACAGCTGCCACGGCAAAACCGACAAAAATCGTTACTCTGCCTACTCCGAGCAAAAAACCAGAAGTGCCTATTGTTACAAAGACAGCAACTCCAACTAGGGTGGTTACGAAAAAACCAACGCCTCCTGTTACAGTCGTGGTAAGACCAACGAAAAAACCGAGACGTCCCAATATATGCATACCTCCAGTTCCCATCCACCTCAAACAAGCTACTGATATTGTGATGAAGGAATGGCTAAAAGATTCTGCCTCAGAAATAGGAGGTAGAGGTCTTTTAGAAGGGACCTTTCCTGCCCTGGGTTTTGCTCGAGACAAAAGAACTGAGTTTTTTAAAATACTCGAAGAGCAGCGCCAAAAAGGTGGTAAAAAAGCTTCTTTGGCCTACATAGTCTTATTCAGAGAATTCAAACCATTAGAGAAAGAGACTTTACCAGAAACAGTGGCTCTGCATGCCCTGCCTGCAAAGAGAAAAAAGCTGCTCATTGACGAATTGATTTTCAAAAACAGGGAAGACACGCAGCTCAGAGCACTGGCTTTGATGTTACCTTTCCCACCCCCTCCTCTGGCAGAAGCTCCTTATTTCCCCAAGGACAAGCCAGAAAGCAAACCCGAAGGTTTATTCATGCCCGCCCTGGGGAAATTATCCCGCTCGGCTTACCCTAAAGTACGGGAAAGAGCTGCTCAGTGGATGGGACTACTGAGAAGCCGGTCCATAATTCCATTTTGCAAAACGCTACTAAAAGATCCCAATGGCTTGGTTCGGCTAGAAGCTGCCCTTGCCCTTGCAGCACAGGGTGAAGGCGGTGGTGCTGAGGTAGTAAAAAACTGTCTCGCCGATGCCAGTCCCATCGTTCGTGCACGGGCCATTCGAGCAATTCCCCAATACTCCTCGGCAGCCACCAAAACAAACTTACAAGAGTGGTTGATAGATGGACATCCTGCCGTCCACTTGGCAGCAGCGAGTACATTGCTTGCCCTCGATAGTCACGATGGCATTTGGGTCTTGAAAGATGATTTGCAGGACAGTGACAAGAGAACGAAAAAAATCGCAATGGGCGCTCTGCAAAACCTTCCTCGAGGTCACGTAAAAGAAGCAGCCCGAACGCTTTTAAAAACCAAAGAACTCCATCTAGAAACCAAACTTTCTGTCTGCAAAGCAGTGGGCCGCAGAGGTGGATACAACTCTTCAGGATTGGCCAAAGCACTACTGCGGAAAAAATCAGCGGCCATTCGTTTGGCACTACTTTCAGAAATAAATCCAGCGCTCATTGCGTATACAAAAGCTGCCATCTCTAAAATCGCCCTCGAAGACAAAGAGGTAAAAGTCCGTCTTGCTGCAATGAAAGCCCTGCTCAAATTAAGAACTAATGGGCCATTGGAAACCCTTGTCAGAGCAGTGCAAGATGAGTCGGACAAAGAAGTACGATTATTGGCTGTGCGTGCCTTGGGTGCCTTGAAGAACAGTCGTGCCCTGTCCCCCCTGTCAGATGTAGCCAGAGTGGACAAGGAACAAACCATTCGTTGTGAAGCTTACCGCGCTCTTGGGCGTTTGCCAGGTACAGTGGCCAAAAACTTCTTACAAGGCCAATTCAAAAAGCTGTCACCTTCGTCACCAGAGCATTATTGGACTGCTGTTAGCCTTCTCTCCATTGAAACAAAAGACAAGGCCATTTTGTTGGGTTTGCGCCAGTTGGCAGACGAGTACGAGCTGTGAAAATGAGCTAACGAGGTCTTTGATATTCCTGCTCTTTTGAGAGGAAAACAAAGAGATCATTCAGGAAATCGTTCATTGTGCTATATGGTCTAGCAATATCGACTTCATGGTCATACCAAAAGGTTGAACCTGCTTCGTTATAGCAAAATGTGTCACCTGAACTCGTCTGATAAACCATGTATTTATCGTCTTCTCTATCTGCCTTCGCTTCATCCGACAAATCGTTGAAACCCCAGTAAATATTATGCTCTGGAAAAATCAGACCACCGGCTTCTAGGAGGCCATAGAGCTTGATTTTTCCAATTGCTCCAAAAACATCTGTGAGAATAGTAGGGCAGCTTTTTACATCATCATCTGGCAGATCAGCTAAGTCTATCGCTGGAAACCAAATTCTGCCATCTTCTTCTCGGTTGCGTAGAAAAAATCTGATCCACACTTTGGGGTCAGACCAAGCAGAGGTGCAAATCTCTAGCTTGGGTTTTACCTTCAATAGAGATTTCAACCAATGGGATAAAGATGTGAGTTCGGCTTTTACCTCGAGACAATCGATAATCTTTTCCAGAGATTGAGGATAGTTTGTGAAAAACTCTTTCTGCTTTGCGGACAAGTGCTCAGAGAATCGTGCATCTAAATGCGACAAGTCTTCCTTGTTCTCAAGGCGAACAGTTTCGCCATCCATGTCATTTTCATAGATATTTATAGCCATGAGCCCTCCTTCAAGCAGTAAAGCACTCACTCGTGTCCTAAGTAAATTGGTATGAAATTTGATTGGTAAATCAATAGTTGCACATCAAAGAGAGGAGGCAGACCATGATTGCTTTTGTAGAACGCCAAAACAGGTCAATACGTGAGTTGTTGAGACGTGTAGACACTTTACTTGAGCAGACAGAGGATCTGCTTGCTCTTGATGTAGCGTCGCACAAACATGAAAATCGTTGCAGCGACGTCGCAAGCGACGTTGCACACAGAAGTGCAGAAGCGCATTACACAAACTTAACAAGCATCTCTTGAGCACTCCAGTTTGGCACAAGATTTGAATTACAGAAATCGAACATTTTGAATGTTGCGTCAGCGACAGAGAGGAGGAGGAACATGTTCAGAAAATGGAACCTATTCAACGAACTCGATGGATTGAAACGAGAGATAAATCGTGTCTTCGAAGGATATGCTCCTCGGGGGCGATTATACTCGGCATTTTTGCCCGGTAGTTCGGCACGAAGTTATCCTCTCGTGAACCTCACAGAAAATGATGAGGAGTACACTGTAGAGGCTCTGGCACCTGGGCTATCACCAGAAAGCTTGGACATCTCAGTAAAAGGTAAGCAGCTGTCCATCAGTGGCGAAAAGAAACCCATCGATGGCGTAACAAGCGAGCAATACCACAGGAGTGAGCGCTCCACAGGAAGTTTTGTCCGAGTAATCAACTTGGCAACTGAAGTGGATGATCAAAAAGTTTCTGCTCAGTACATTGGCGGCATGTTGATAATAACCCTGCCCAAGGCTGAAAGCGCTAAACCGAAAAAAATCGAAGTAAAAGTTGCTTAGAGCAAAGCCTGTCTCAGAGAGGAGGAGAAATCATGGCTGAGAATACTGTTTCCAATGAAAAAGCTCTGACCAAAAGCGAGGAAAATATACTTGCGACAAGAGAAGAGGAACGTTACCTTCTTCCAGCTGTAGACATCTTTGAAACTGAAGAGGGACTGACCCTTTTGGCCGACATGCCAGGTGTCGAAAAAGACGGAATTGACATAAGAGTAGAAGATGGAATTCTGACTATTTCAGGACGCTGTACACATGAAGGTCGCCCCAGCTACAACTATCGTGAATTTGAGTTGAACAGTTACTGGCGCCAGTTTTCACTCAGCAATGATGTTGACAGAGAGAAAATCTCAGCTCAGCTCAAACATGGGGTTCTCACACTTACACTTCCCAAAGCTGAAAAAGCCAAGCCCAAAAAGATCGAAGTGAAGCTTGGTTAAAGACTTAGCTGCTGCGCCGCCTAGTCACTCTAGCGCGGCGCTGCTTGCTCTATGGCAAAAGGGGGCGAGAACAATGAACAGTATTGTCTATATAGATGCTGACGATTTGACTAGGCCAATGCATACTCGTTTTTTCGAAAAACGAGGTTTTACTGTACAGAGTTATTCAGATATCAGTGAAATCAAATCAGATAATCTTGAAACAGCCGTGATAATTGATCAAACCAACGTTTCAAATAGGCAACAGGGGCAGATAAAAAGTTGTGCCAAGAACCATCCGCGTTCCATCATTCTGGTTTTGGGACAAGGAGAAATTGAACGCTTTCAACTGGTCCGATACGTTTGCTCTACCAGAGAGATTTTGGCGGAAAGCGACGCCAAAAGAGAACTCTTTGATTTGAGTTGCGATGAGGTGGAGGTGGCAGAGGAAACTCTCAAAGCTCACAATCCATCGTTGTTCGTCAAGCTTCTACATTTTATTCAAGGTTTCTTTTCCTTTATCATTGGAAAAGAGCTGCAAGGTTCAATTGCATGAAAACTGCCTTATTGTCTCTTTCACGATTGGAATGGCAGGAGGAGCAACACTCAGTTTTCGTATCCCTACCTCTATTAGCTTGCCAATAGAGTCTGTCTTGGAACCCAAGCTTCCGCAAACTGAAATGTCCATTTCTCCAGACTCATCGACGATAATGCGTAGCAATCTAATCAGTGCAGGATGGCTATCTAGGTAATACTCAGAAACAGCCAAATTCTCTCGCCCAGCAGCCATTGTATATTGTGTCAGATCATTCGAACCGACAGATAGAAAATCGCAATGTCGTGCAATATCACGCACACAAAGGGCAGCAGCTGGAGTTTCTATCATCGCCCCAATGGGAGGTATCTCTCCAATCCCCATTTTGCCTGCCAACTTCTCTGCCAATCCTCTAACCTTAACAATGTCACTTTCTATGGTGACCATAGGAACTAGGATCCTGACATTATGGTCCTTCGATAGCTCCAGAAGTGCCACGAGCTGACTCTCTAAGACGTCTGGCTGATCAAAGAGAAATCGAACTCCTCTTCTGCCCACAACCGGATTCTGTTCCACTGGGTATTCTAAAAAATCCAGCTCCTTGTCAGCTCCTACATCGAGCAACCTGATAGTCAACTCTTGTTCGCGCAAAGGAAGGACAGCTTGCTTCAATACAGAAAGTACTTCTTCCGCTGTGGGTAGAGAGTTTCTTCTGAGATATACGTGTTCCAGTCTATAAAGACCGACCCCCTCTGCTCCATTTTCCGAGGCTAACAAGGCATCTTCATAACATCCTATATTTGCAGCAACTTTGATAGTCGTTTTGTCCTTGGTCACAGCAGGTTCTTGGCATTTTGATTTTGCTGCTGCTTGAATTTTTTCGTAACTCCCACGTTTTTTCTCGAAAGTGTCTTTTGCCTCAGGAGTTGGATAAAGGACTACTTGACCTGATACACCATCTACTAAAACGAGATCGCCTGTTTTGATTACCTGACAGACATTGTCCAGAGATGATACTGCTGGTAGCCCCATCTCACGAGCAAGGATAGCTGCATGACATGTTGGGCCACCAGCCTCAACAAGAACCGCAGAAACGTTGTCACGAGAAAGATAGACAGTGTCCGATGGCAGTAGTCGTTCCGCCACCAAAACAGATCCTTTGGGCAGCTTCCTCAGTGCCTGTACTCTCACACCAGAAAGCTCCTGCAAAACTCGCTTCGCCAAGTCGGCAATATCATCCCCTCGCTCACTGAAAAGAGAATATTTCATTGAACGTAGACGATGCTCCAGTCTGCGAAAGACCGTCTTGACAATTTCTTCAGCATTCAAGAGTTCTGTTGTCATTTCATGGCGAAGATCACTCCGAAGATTCTTGTCAGCCAAAATCGCATGTTGGGCAAGTAGGATACCAGAAAGACACTTCCCAGCATTATTGTCAGGTAACACTCCTACGGTCTCTTCTATGTTGCTCTGTACAGTTCCTAAGGCCTCGTCCAGTCTAGTCAACTCTCGCTCAACATCATTTCCAGAGATGAGATAGGGAGCTGACTCAAACGACAAAATATCTCTGTATATGTGACAGCGTCCACAGCCAAATCCCGGAGAGATGGCACAACCCAAAAGAGTTTTTTCCTGTGTCATTTTTTCGTGTTTCCCACGACAATAATGACAAAATGTCGTGGTACTACCCCCTAGCTTCTTGTAGCTTCGGCTGCTCTAATTCAGATATCATAGGAAGGATGTTGACATTCTCCTCCAAGAGCTCCTGGATTGTAAGCAACAAAGCTTGTAGCAACACAGGTTTTGCCAATGCTGCGTCAAAGTGTCTTGCAAAAACTGCCTTTTGGTTCTTATCCTCCTCATCAACATGCCCAGAAACCAGTAGGATACGTATGGAGGGATCAACTTGTCTTACTGCATCCGCTAGTTCAATACCGTTCAACTCAGCCATTGAAAGGTCCGTAAGGAGCAGGGAGCAGTCATTGGACCTGCAATATTCAAGAGCTTCCAAAGGATTCGTGAAAGAAGTAACATCAAATCCTTTGTCAGACAGGTAAAGACTAATCATGTCTACGAAAAGCTCGTTATCATCAACAACAACAATATGCATGACGCACTCCTTTCAAACAGGATTAGTGAACAGTTACCCTTATTGAGCGTGGAATGGCACTTTTATCCTTTTTGAGTTTTACTTCGAGAACACCATTTTCGAGCTTTGCTTCACTTTCATCGATTGTTACCTTTGCAGGAAGCTTAATTGTTCTCGAAAAACTTCCGTAGTGGCACTCTCTATATGTGTAGTTGCCAGACTTCTTGGAAGACTCTCCCCTCTTTTCTCCTTGAAGAAAGAGCCGACCATCTTCGACACTCACCTTTATGTCTTCAACAGAAAATCCTGGGACTTCTGCTAGCACGAGTAGCTCTTCTTCTTGCTCTATTACGTCCACAGCAGGAGTCGATAGCATAGAAAATCTATCAAACTCTCTCATCAATGGTTTCGCTGTGTCCAAATTGACGGGTAAATTGCTTTCACTTTTACCGTAGAACCAGCGCTCGATAACATCGTTCACTTTTGCGCGAAGGCTATCGAGCCAACCTTTTTTGCTTCCATTAACACTTATTTGCGTGGACATGACTCAACTCCTTCCAATCCTAGGAAAAATGATTTCCAATCCTTTGTCGGTTGTCTTAGTCTTCATTCCAGCAATATCGACATTCGATGGAAGAGTAAGAGACTGCTCGAACTTTCCACGTTGATATGGAGCCTTTCCATATTCAACTGCTACATGTAGCGTGTTTCCTCTTGTCTCTAACTTAATGCCGTCTTTCGCACCATCAGGCAATTCAAGCTCTATCACGAGCTCATTACCTTCATGGCGCATTGATAATTGTGGTGCACCTTCATCAATCTTTGGGCTTGGCCAAGGAGTTGCCATTAGACTGTCGAATGTATCGCCCATAGGCCAACTATTGAAGAAGGTAGAAATTGGATCTCGCCTAACAGTTCTTAGCTGCCTACTCCTGCGACTCGAGTGTTGTAACTCTTTACGCATTTCCCATAGTTGGTAAGATTGCACTGCAACCAATACCGTTAAAACGGCAACAGCTAACAGCAAAAGTCTCGTGTGGTCAGTGTTGATTTTCATAACCTCCTCCTCTCGAAAAACCAAGTTTCCTTCCTGCAAATTTCAAAGCAAAAAAAGTGCCAGCTGCTTGACTCTTTCTTCTACGTTTTTGTCGTCCTCAGGTGTCGCATGCGACGTCACTGCAAAGCATTCCAGATACGCCGACCCCTGAAATTGCGCCTTCAATTTTGGCACACGCATTGCTTAAGTGGACTTGAAGATTTTGTACACACTTTGGAGCTGTGGGAGGTGTTTCCGTGCGCCTGAAAAATGACAATCTCAACTCAATTGTAGTGCCCGACGAATGGTCAACTTTCGATGAAGAATTAGACGCAAACATCACCGAAAGTGCCCAAACTGCCTTAAATGAAGTAAAGAAGGTTTCGAAGGACATACCAGCTATTAAAACCGCCCTTGCTAAATTTGTCTCAGACTGGAAAAAGCTGCTCAGTAATCATCCAGCTCTTGCAGAGACCTTGGCTGCAGATAGAATTGAGCAGTATTTCAACGACCTCAGCAGATCTTGTGGCAGTGACGTTGATCCCGAGGCAACATGGCATGAGATAAACATGGGAATGCACGGGCTGACGCGTGTTGACCATACAAGCTTTATCAAACTCGTTTCTGAGGAGAGTGGCGAAAGCACAGAAGATGTAGAGGTTGTATTGGAAGCATTCATCGATGAGATCAAATCTTTACTTATGACTTGTGGACGTGCAAAAGTGCACGGCTTTGGCTCCTTTTTCCAATCAGAACGCGCTGTCCACTCAGCAAAGCGAGCAACAGAAAAACGGCATTGCGTAGATTTTCGTTGTTCAGTCAATGCAAAAAAAGCACTAAGCTCGTCAGCTGAATATCGGTCTGCTGGGCTTGGCGTAAGCGATACCGGAAGAGCCGTGGCAAAGCGGCTCAACAGAGAGCTCAATGAAACAGGACCAATCTTGGAGTGCCTTTTCACCACTCTGGTGAATACTCTATGTAACGTGGACGACAACCGTGCGGTCCGTATTAGTGCTCTCGGCACTTTTTCACTGCGAAAACTGAAACCAGCATTCATTGAGAACGCCGCAGGAGTAAGGGAGCAATTGCCTGCTTCCTTTAGTATCGCATTTTTAGCAGACCCATCTCTACTCAAGAACTAATTTGAAGTCAACATAGACATCATCCAAACATCGTGATTGGAGACGGTCATGAGGTTTATACACTTTCTCGTTATCTTCTCAATCGTGCCATGCTTCTGTGACGCTAGTCTGGCAGCGGCCATTCGCAATTGCACTTTATCATTCAACTATCCTCATGTGCAGCTGCCCATGGCTGACAACTATAATCTTGCGCTTTCTTTGTTCAACCGAGGGGAGACTGATGAAACTCTCTTTTTCCAGACTCGTCTGTGCCCAAAAGATTGGCAAACGCAGGTAAAACACAACGACACAACCATCCAAGCGATTTTCATCGGCAGAGGTGAAAAAAAAGAGCTTCTTTTTGTAACTCAAAGAATAGGCAAAAAATCTGTCAAAACACCTAAGCTAGAGTTTTTATTGGAAGCCGCAAGCAAGGATGGAAAGCTCATT
>CAZXTJ010000151.1:0-14374 GCA_964643655.1 uncultured bacterium | reverse complement strand
GTCCTTACAATAAAGAAACCTGGAGTTAAGAAGCCGCAAGCCAAACCGACTAAACAACCTACCGTAGTTCGGACTCCGCACAAACCAACTAAGAGACCCGTGAAAAAAGGAAAGGGAGAGTTCATTTGGCCCTTGCGCGGAAAACTCGCCCAAACCTTTGGTTGGTACAATGGACGCCCACACACAGGTGTAGATATCAATGGTCGTCTAGGAGCACCTGTACGTGCCGCAGCATCGGGTACTGTTATATTCTCTGACAAGATGCGCGGTTATGGAAATGTGATTATTCTAGATCATGGTGATGGTTTCTTTTCTGTTTATGGAAATTTGCTCGCCAATCTAGTGAAAAAAGGCACTGCAGCAAATCCTCGTCTAGTTACACGGGGAGCAGTCATAGGCAAGGTTGGAGCAACTGTAGAAGGACCAACTCCACATTTACACTTCGAGATTCGTCAAAAGAACAAAGCCATTAATCCACTTCGGTATTTACCACACTGAAAACTTCCTGAAGGGTAATTGGGAATGATTGATCCCGCATATATTTTTGCACTTGTCAAAGGCCTTCCACCTTGGCTTGGCACCATGATTTTAGCTGCTTTACCAGTGGCCGAGTTACGTCTGAGCTTACCTGTTGCTCTCGTGGTGTACAACATGCATCCTGTGCAAGCTTATATACTCTCAGTTATTGGTAATATGGTTCCAATTGTACCCATCCTGTTGTTGTTTGGACCTCTTCACTCACTCTTGGACAACGTATGGCCTTTTCGTCCTTTCTTTGCTTGGCTTTTGGGGCGTGTAGAGAAACATAGAGCGAAATTCGAAAAGTGGGGCCCTCTGGCTCTCATTTCTTTTGTAGCTATTCCGCTGCCAGTTACTGGTGCTTGGACTGGATCGGTAGCGGCTTTTGTGTTTAAAGTGAGAAAGAGAGAGGCCTTCGTTATGTTGCTCTTGGGAGTGATGATTGCTGGATTTATCGTAATGGGCGCAACATATTCAGGCTTGATGACTTATTCAAATCTTGCGAAATTAAAAGGAGCTACTGGGTAATTGAAAGGCGAAACGATAGACATAAAGTCTCGATTTGGTAACTACCAAGTTGTCGTTGGCGCCGGGATATGCAAAAAGAGTTCCTTCCCCAGAGTGTTGCTGAAGAAGGCAAAAAAAGTTGCCATTGTCAGTCAACAAAATATCCTAGATTTGCATGGACACAAGCTCTTGGAAGCTTTGTCTTTGTCTGCTGAAAAAACCATTATCAAAACCGTCTGTAGAGGCGAGCGTGCCAAGTCCTTTACAACCTTACAACGACTCTGGCAGGAGTTGTTGGAGGAAGGTTTCACGAGGGATAGTGTCATCATAGCTTTTGGTGGTGGTGTTGTTGGTGACTTGGCTGGATTTGTTGCAGCTACACTTTTGCGTGGCATTGCCTGGATCAATGTGCCAACTACTCTCCTGGCTCAAGTCGACGCTTCTGTCGGTGGTAAAACAGGAATAAATGTTCCACAGGGCAAAAACCTCGTTGGAGCTTTTTATCCACCGCAGAAAGTTGTCGTTGATACAAATTTTCTTTCCACACTGAACAGGCGTGAGGTCAAATCAGGCATTGGCGAAGTCGTGAAATACGCCATTGGCATAGACGATGAGGTCTGGAGACTCTGTCAGAAAGATTTCCCCAACAATGCTTGCACCCAAGAAATGGTGAAAGCTTGTTTGTTGGCCAAAGCAAAGGTTGTCATAACAGATGAGCAAGAAGGTGGTTTGAGAAAGATACTCAATCTCGGTCATACTCTGGCTCATGCCATTGAAGGTGCTGCTCCTGGAATAATGAGCCACGGCGAAGCTGTAGCAGTTGGTTTGAGGTATGTACTGTCTCTGAGCTTGGCACTGGGGGAAGCCAAAGAGAGTTATGTGAAGAGCTCACTAGAATTGTTGGATAGAGCCAAGTTGGCAAATCATCCCCCTGCTGATCTTTCCTATGACAGTTTGTTGCCTTTTTGGGCTGTTGACAAAAAAGCTGGTAAAGGCGGTCTCACCTGGGTTTTGCCTGTAGCTCCTGGACGTTCTATCCTGAAAAAAGGGGTGAAGCAATCACTCTTGTCCAAGGTTTATGGAAAGTTCTGACATAATTTTTGATATTGGACGGATTTTGTCGATAGTAGATGTGAGGGACTCGTGTACACCCAAGGGTGTACCTAAATAGATTTAAACTAGGAGGTTCCAATGCTAGGCAGGTTAGAGATTGCAGTAATACTTATCTCCTTGATAATAACTACTGCTAGTCCAGTTTTTGCTCAATACAACACATCTTCACGTATCAATTCTCTGTTGCGTGAAAGGTCTATTGGTGGAAACAAATCTGCTTCGCCAGCTCCTGCTGTGTCTAGCGGTTCTATTGCCGACAGATTTAGACAGCGTATCGCTGCAGTCCATGGTGGGTCTGCTCCAGCCCATACACCTCCACGTGCAAGCATTGCCCCAAGAAAACAAATTTCCCGCAATGTAGCAAGTAGCTCTGAAGCCATCCGTCGACGTTTGGCAGCTACACGAGCTGAGCGAACGGTCAAAGAGCAAAGGACAGTGGCAAGTGGCAGGAAAGGTAATACATCCTTTTTCTCAAATGTTGAGCGACTAAAACGACAACGTGCTGCTCGAGTCCGAGGAGAAATGCCTTATACAAAACCTGCGCAATCACGGCCAATCAGAAGAAAAACTGCTCCAGCAGCTTCTAGTAATGTCCGAGAGCGTTTGCAAGCCATTAGACGTCAGAGTATTAACACTCTTGGCGCTTTTCGTCGCTCTTTGACAAGTGATGAGTCAACAAAACTAAACAACTGGATGCGCAAGAACAAGTTCCACAATGTGCAGGTAGCACGAAGAAATGGTGAGACAGCTCTTCATCGCGCAGCATCTCAAGGTAACCGAGAGATTGCAACTTTGATTCTTTGCAGCGGTGCTCGAGTTAATGCCGAGGACAGGCACGGCGAAACTGCCTTGCAACAGGCCAGCGCAAGAGGGCAAGGCGATATGGTTCAGTTGTTGCTACGTTGGAATGCAGATCCCAATGTTCGTGATCTCAAAGGAAAAACAGCTCTGCAAAAAGCTTCTGCAGCAGGACATTTGTCCATCGTCAAATTGCTCATTGGGACTAGTGCTGACTTGAATGCACGTTGTGATTTGGGACTCACTTCTTTGCATGAAGCTGCAGGTAATGGTCACATTGAAATTGTGAAGGTGCTCGTGGCAACAGGTTCAGACGTAAATGTCCGTTGTTCCAAGAATGAGACTGCTGTGCAGAAATCAGCTTCAGCTGGTCACAATGATATTGCAAGACTTCTGCTTCAACATAAATGATTCATTGGAGCGAAAGTCTCTTACCTGCCAGGACTGCCCTGCAGTGGTGGCGTAAGATGACTAAATCAGTGTAAGCAAAGACCGTTTCAATCTCTGGGTAGAGCAAATCTCGACCGTTATCATCATCCTTGACATTGGCGAAATCGAGCTGACAAAGCAAAGATAGAGTCCAGAGTATTCTGTGACTGAGCGGAGCCAGTGGTCCAAATTTATTGATGACGGGTTTAACGAAGTTTTTGACCCATTGTGTCTCGGGCAGGAGCTCCTCGAATTTGTTCATTTGGCACAAGAGGGGCCAACGATGCCGACAGAGACGCCGAAGGGCCAGGACGAGAGTACGCCGTCTAACTTTGTCTCGCTCAACATTGAGTTCGCTTATGATACTCTCAAAGGTCAAGCGGCCAAGTTTTAGGTATTCATCGGTTTCACCAGAGGCTCTTTTGTGGCACGTCGATATGAGTAGGCTGATAGCCTTGTGAGGATTTAGTTTGTCTTCAATGAATAACCACTGACGATTCTTTAACCAAGAGTGGTTAAAGGGGCAATCGAGCCAAGCCAAACCCGCTTCCAATAAAACACTTTCTGATTCGATGGCCGAGCTCTTGAAAGGAGCATTCATTCTATGACTCACGGCCAAAGAACCAAGGATGGCCAGGCTGTGTGCTCGCAGTGAAGCTTCTTCAAATCCCGGTCCAAGCTCTGCATTCGTAGGGCTACCTTCAGCCTCCATCAGTTTTTGGAGACGGAAGATATTGCATACTAGCTTGATGGCACGGGCGCGAAAGTCTGGTCTAGGGAAGACTGCACACTCCTCGAGATAGAGTTGCCAATAGGCTCTTCTTGCCGTAGAAAGGTTTTTTAGGCAGTCTTTTTGCCACTTGGCAAGTGCCTCAGGGAGGCTCTTGGGGGGGCGAGAGCGAAAGGAACGAACGGCAAAACCAATTCCAGTAGCCAAGTCATTTCCAGCTTCTGCCAGAGTGGCAACTCTCTCTTTGAAACTTCGCGTCATCACTTCTTCGGAAGGCAGTTTTTCTTTGCCATGTCTCAGAGTGAATTCGCTCAAGACGCTTTCGTAAAATGGAAAGGCAAGGTCTCGCAAGAGTGGCGCTGAGCGTAACAGTTTCAATGAGCTGTACAAGTCCAAAAAAGGAGTCTCTTCTTTTTCTCGTGCAGCCAAAGATGCAACAAAAGTCAGATAGAGTAACCGCCTTTGGAGCCACTGAGCTGATTGGCGAAATGACGGATGAACAGTGGCATATTCAACGTTGGCTTCATTTACAGCAGCAGCCAGTTTTTTGAGGGCAACACCATCTAAAGATGTTTCTTTTAAATACCAGAGCAATACACCTGTTTCACCGCGAGCCAATGGTGTGAGGGCAGCCACAGGAGCTTTGGCCAGGTTTTGACGTTGAGCAGCCATGGCTTTTATGAGACAAGATACTGATTTATCACGCTCTTTTTTTGCAAGAACATAAGCTCTAATAGTAAGGGCTTTAGGCGAATTTGAACCAAAAACTTCTCGCAACTTTCCTTGCTTCACGAGTAGGGGCAACTTCTCTTTGTTGTCGGTCAATGCTTGCAAAAATGGCGTAGATAGATGACGAGAATCGCCATACTGACTGGGTGGAGCCAATGAAGCCAATTGCTCGGCAAGAGAGGCCATGGATGGCAGAGCTATCGCCAGCCAGAGTAATGATACTAGGGCTCCTCGTCCCACGATTTACTCTTCAGGGTTCCAGTCTTTGAGAGCTTCCCAGAAGGGATTTTCATTTATGGATGGGCGATTGTCGCGTTTTTTCTTCTTGTGATGGCCACCCTTTTTGTCTTTGTGGTGACGTTTCCTATCATCATCGCGACGTTTGTCCTTATGGTGATGAGGTTTGCCACCACCATGTTGTTTGCCCTTGTCTCTATTATCACGGCGAGGTCCAGAGCCACCTTCACGACGAGGTTTCCTGTCACCGCCTTCTCTGCGTTGTCTTTCATCTCGTCTCTGTTGACCATCACGGCGTTGTTGTCCTTCACGTCTCGGTGGTCTGCGGCCAGGCAATGGAGCGTCGGGATTTTCGCGCATAGAGAAGGAAAGTCTCTTTCTCTCGAGATCAACTTCGATGACTTTGATTTTGACCTTTTGGTTCACCTTGACGATTTCCGTTGGATCGGTCACTCGTCTATCTGCCAACTGGCTAATGTGAACGAGACCATCTTGGTGAACACCTACGTCGACGAAAGCGCCAAAGGCAGTAACGTTGGTGACAATACCAGGAAGTTCCATTCCTACTTTGAGATCACTGATTTCATTCACGCCTTCAGCAAAGGTAAAGACTTCGAATTCACTTCGTGGATCTCGGCCTGGTTTGGCCAACTCATTCAAGATGTCAGTAAGAGTGGGCATTCCCACTTCGTCTGTTACGTACTTTTTTAGCTCAATTTTGTCGCGCAATTCTTGTTTGTCCATGAGATCTTGAATAGAACATTCGAGATCTTTGGCCATCTTCTCAACGATGTGATAACTCTCAGGGTGAACTGCAGAGGAATCTAGGGCAACACGACCGTCACGAATACGCAAGAAACCAGCAGACTGCTCAAAGCTCTTTGGTCCCATTCCTGCAACTTGCTTGAGTGTCGTTCGTGAGCTGAAAGCTCCGTTGTCATTGCGGAACTGAACGATACTTCCGGCCAATTTGGGACCCAAACCAGAAACATAAGCGAGCAGTTGTTTACTGGCAGTGTTCACGTCAACACCCACAGCGTTGACGCAGCTGACGACAACATCGTCGAGAGCTTTACGAAGTTCCTTCTGATTGACGTCGTGCTGATATTGACCAACACCAATAGATTTGGGATCGATTTTGACCAACTCGGCAAGTGGATCCATCAGACGTCGCCCGATGGAAACTGCACCTCTAACTGTTACGTCGTGATCAGGGAACTCTTCGCGGGCCACCTTAGAGGCAGAATAAACAGATGCGCCACTTTCATTGACCATTACGACGGGAATTGGTTTTTCGAATTCAATCTTGCGGCAGAATGAGACTGTTTCACGCCCGCCAGTACCATTACCAACAGCTATGAACTCGATTTTGAGTTTTTTACAGATCTTTTTTATTCGCTCAATAGCGTCAGCTTCTTTTCTCTGTGGAGGCAAAGGATAAATGACATCGTGAATGAGCAATTTGCCTTGCTCATCGAGGCAGACAATTTTGCAACCAGTTCTTTGGCCAGGATCAATGGCCAACACACGGCGTTGCCCCAAAGGTGAAGCGAGTAACAACTCACGTAAGTTTTCAGCAAAGACTGAAATGGCTTTTTCGTCAGCGCGCTCTTTGGAATCATTTTTGATTTCGTTCTCCATTGATTTGGAGAGGAGGCGGTTATAACTGTCAGCAATGGCCATTTTCACTTGTTCGGCCATTTTTCCTGAACCTTTGAGCACCTGTTTTTCTATGAGCGAGATAGCCTTCGTTTCTTCTGGCTCTATCTTGAAGGAGAGGAAACCCTCTTTTGTTCCGCGGAAAATTGCCAAGAGCCTATGAGATGGTGAGCGGTTGATGGGCTCGCTCCAGTCGAAATAGTCTTTGTATTTCTTGCCAGCGTCTTCTTTGTCTTTGGCCACTTTCGAGGCGAAAATTCCCTCTTTGATGTACAAGTTTCGGATGATTTGGCGTACGTCAGCGCTTTCATTGACCCATTCGGCCATGATGTCACGAGCACCAGCTAGGGCTTCTTCCGTTGTCTTGACGCCTTTTTCTTCATTGATGAAGTTATTGGCTTCGGCAAGAGGATCACCATCACCTTGTTCGAAGATTTTCTGCGCCAAGGGTTCGAGACCTTTTTCTTTGGCATCTGTTGCCCTCGTCCGTTTTTTCGGTTTGTAGGGCAGGTAGATGTCTTCGAGCAGCGCCATCGTTGCTGCTTCGTTTACTTTCTTTTCGAGCTCGGGTGTCAACTTTTCCTGTTCGCGCAGCGACTTCAATACGGCTTCTCGTCGTTTCTGTAGCTCGCGTAAACGGGCGATACCGTCACGAACACCAATAATGGCCACCTCATCGAGGCCTTGTGTCTTCTCTTTACGATATCGCGCGATAAAAGGAACAGTTGCTCCACCATCGAGCAGCTCTATAACTGCTTGTACCTGCTGTTGTTGCACCTTCAGCTCAGTGGCGAGGAGCGTCGAAAATTCAGTAGACATAAGAAAAACTCCGGTCCCTTCTTTACCAGTAGTGGGCTATTGTAGCTCAAAGACCTCCTTAGGTAAATCTCAGCATGACCCAAAGTGTGAGATTCCTTTATGCCAAAGTAAGACAGTTTGCTTCGTGTGGGCGTCAATCAGGCTGCAGAAGAGGGTTTTACTCGAATGTTGGCTGTGGTCCAAGCTTGGCCAAAGAAACGAGTGTCTTGAGAAAGATGGACTGGAGAGGTTCGATAGAGAGCAAAGCTCGTGTTGGCGGAGCATGTTCGATTATCTGAGCAATTCTACCCAAGGCGCGATGACTCCATCTTTCTTTGTCAGAGAACAGCAAATCAGCAAGTTTTCCCCGCTCAATAGCCTGACCTATCAGTTTGTCGAACATTGTTTCTGGTGTGTATACACGCTGCTTGCGAGCTCGAAGGATGATTGCATTTTTTGGGCAAACACCGTGGCAGACGCCGCAACCGAGACAAAAATCCAGTACTCTGGCCTTTTTTTCACTCAGCTCTAGAGCTTCAACAGGGCAAGCTTTCACACATTTATTGCAGCCAACACAGACAGTTTCATCAATTGTGGCTACCCAATTGGAAGTAACAATGGCACCTCTAAGTTCGAATTTCCTCACTGCTTGCACAAAACCGCAACAGCAGCGACAACAGTTGCAGATGAAACCAACACCTTCCTGCACATTGTCAGCATTTTGGCAAAGGCCTGCTTCTTTGGCTGCCATCAAGATCTCTAATCCTTCTTCGTTGCTGATTTCCCTGGCGAGACCATTTTTGAGTAAAGTTGCTGCTGGCAGGTCAAAGGAGAGGCAGTTGTCCATTTCGTGCTGGCATGGATGACCGAGATGGTGGGCCTTGTGTCGGCAGGCGCAAGTAGAGACGGCCACCTTTTGGGCAGATTTGACGATGTGGCTTGCCCGCTCCCAATCGCAGATTTCTACTCGAGGAGGCAACTCATCAGGCAGTGCTTCTTCGTGTACGAGGGAACGCTCCATTTGAGTTTTCCCAGCAAAAACACCACGCATGAACTTATCATCAACGAGCATATATTCGTGGAAGAGTTGTGACAGCTCCCTCCAAGGAAGCTCTTCTCCCTTACGCATAAAGGTGAACTCGAAAAAACCAATAACAACGGGAGCCAAGGTGAAGTGCCGCTCATTGCCCATAGTTAGGTCGATGACCAAACCTTTGTGAGCAAGCTCTGTGAGCTTTTTGTCTAGCTCACTTTCGCTCATTGAAAATCGTTTGCTCAGTTTGCTCAAGGGGAGGGGAGTAATGGGCAGACGGCGAGCCAGGGCCGCATCTTCAGGAGAAAAAAGTAACTCCAAAATCTTCGTGAATACAGGAGAAGCAGGAGCGCCATTGAGGTCTAGAGCAAGGCGCTCTTGTAGAAGTCGATACTCTCTATCTGGATTTATCTGATGAGCCATTCCTTAGATTCATATACTCCATAGCCCTTACTTGAGTACAATGACATTAATCGTACGATGAAAGGAATGGCATGGATCTCAAGTTACACTTCCTCGGAGCAGCTAAAAACGTTACCGGTTCCAGCTACCTCATCGAAACACCGAAAGCTCGGGTCCTCGTAGATTGTGGCATGTACCAAGAACGAAAGTTCAAGGAGAGAAATTGGCAAGACTTTCCCGTCAAACCAAACTCTGTTGATACTGTCGTGCTCACTCACGCCCATTTGGATCACTGTGGTCTATTACCCAAATTCGTTCGTGACGGATTTAATGGGAAGATTTGGGGCACAGCGCCAACAATGGAGATAGCTGAAATAGTCTGTCTGGACTCAGCCCATATCCAAGAAGAGGACTGTAAATACAAGAAAAAGCGTCACGAAGAAGAGGAGAGGGAGAGCCCATTCCCATATGTTCCTTTGTATACGAGTGATGATGCCCGCCATGCCATTGATCATTTCAAAAAGACGCAGTATGAAAAAGCTGTCGAAGTAGCTCCAGGTATTGTTGCTACTTGGCATGATGCAGGTCACATTCTCGGTGCGTCGATGGTTTCCATCGAAGTGGAACATGGTGGCGAAAAACGTTCTCTGCTCTTTTCTGGTGACGTTGGTCGCTGTAACAAACCTATAATTTGCGATCCTACATTCTTCGAAAAGACGGACTATCTCGTCGTCGAATCGACTTATGGCGACAGAGTGCACAAGCGCGTCGATAGTCTACACGAAGACCTAGCCGAAGTAATCATCGACACGACCAAGCGTGGTGGCAACATAGTCATACCCAGTTTTGCCATTGAAAGAACTCACGAGTTGCTTTATCTACTCAATGATCTATTGATGGAAAAGAAAATCCCCCACCTGATGGTTTTTGTGGATAGTCCAATGGCAGTCAACGTGACGGACGTTTTCATCAAACATCCCGAGTATTTTGATGACGAGATGAAACAGCGTTTACGATCTGGCAACTCTCCCTTTGCATTCAGCTCCTTGAAACTTTCCCGTTCAGTGGCTGATTCCAAAGCTATCAACAATATCAAAGGTACCTGTATCATCATTGCTGGATCTGGTATGTGTACTGGTGGTCGTATCAAACACCACCTCGTTCACAACATTTGGCGCAAAGAATCGACAATACTTTTTGTTGGGTACCAAGCTGAAGGCACATTGGGACGGCTCATTGTGGAAGGAAGAAAATCAATTCGAATCCACGGTCGGTCCCATCAAGTCAAGGCACGCATAGACCAATTGCATGGTTTTTCAGGTCACGCTGACAAGGCTGAGCTCTATACCTGGGTTTCTCATCTGAAAACACCGCCCAAGCGCGTTTTTGTCACTCATGGTGAAGAGTCTGCAGCTTTGGAGTTTGCTGATTTTCTTCGCAAAAAGTTAGAGTGGGACATTCACGTGCCAGATTTCAAAGAGGTAGTAGAGCTAGATTAAGAGCTCTTATTGCCAGCTGTCGACGACATCGACGGCCCAAGAGATCCATTTGTTTCTGTCGTTGTGATGGGCAGGGCGACGAGCTATCTCTGCTTTTGAGGCTGTGTTGTAGATTACGAGGAAACGGTCGCCATCGCAATTTTCTACGGCCAAGGTGAATTTACCTTTATTCAAGGTAATGACAGGCACAGACGAAGTGGGACCACTTTGCCTTGGTTCTTGCGCGATGACTTTTCTCGTTGTGAAATCTATGACTTTCATTAGGTTCCCCCTTAGGCTCAAAGAGCCGACGGAACGTTACAAGACAGAGGCCCTCTACGTCAATGTTGCTCTGTTGTATCCTTAATATATGGCCAAAGAACGTTGTGAGATATGCCATTGCGAAGCAGGCAAACTCTACAAACACCATGTGGTACCAAAATGCGAAGGTGGAGCACATGGTGACATTGCCTATTGTTGCTGGACTTGCAGCAGACAGGTGCACGCTCTTTATAGCGAAAAGGAATTGGCGGCAATGACTCTTGCCGAGCTCTGTCAGCAAGAAGATATGAAAAAGTACATTTCCTGGAAAAGAAGACATCCAGGAGATTTCAGTCACCGTTCCTCACGTCGTTTGCGCTCGAGCAGGCGGCGGCGCTCTAAGTGACTTTGTGCTTTCTTGGCTTCTGGGCACTCTTTGTCACGGCGAAATGCTTCATTGATGAAATATTGAGCCTTTTTCAAGTTACCTTGCTTAACGTGTAGATTGGCAATGGCCGCCCAAAAGGGAGCTTTGTGGTGGGTGAAGAGGCGTGCTTCCTCCTCCATTGCGGTCAATCCATCTTCCACAAATCCCTCCTTCAGAAGGGCATAACCATATTCATAGTTGACGTAACGGGCTTTGGGAGCCACTTTTACAGCTTTTTCAAAGAGCGTAAGAGAGGTACGCCAATCTTTGTTTCTCGCTCTGGTTAAGAAAGAGCAGAGGATGATGATTAAGAGCGCAGGGATGATTGGTTTAACTCTCTTTTGACTACACACTAAGTGGGCAAAAGCGATGAACAGGGTGGAAACGGCGAGGTAAATGCGATGTTCGTTCATTACCAAGTTGAGAGGAATGAGAGTCGTTGGTGCCAACAATCCAAAGAAAAAGAGCAAAGCAAAAGAATGAAGAGGTGCTCTTTTTCGCAGAGCTAGCGATAAGCCCACCAAAACAAGAATGAATAGTGCAGGCAGAGCAGATACCTCTGCTGATATGTAATGAACTATGGAAAGTCCCTTGGGATATAGGAGTAGTGAAAAATAACGACAGATGGCCACTCCTTGTTGTTTGAGATTGGTCAAGATTGAACGGCCACCCAAAAATTGCGCAGCACCTTGCCCACTGGCATCTTCCGTCAAACGCAGTATATCGAAACCTCTGGCTGATTTGGGAAAGAGTACTGCGCCGATGAGCAGTTTACGCAGAAGCAAGAAAAAGATAACCAAAACAACAAAAGGAAGAATGCGCAATAGGCATTTTCTGAGACTGTCTCTATCTGGTCCCAGCCAAAGTTCCCATAACAAAAAGGCAAATGGGATGACGACAGCAATTGACTTTGTCAAAAGAGCAAAGAGAGCAAAAAGCAGAGATAAGAACCACAAGCCCTTGTGTTTTTCCTGCGTCCGATATTGAAGCCAACAAAAAAAGGAAAGAAGAAAAAAGAGGGAAACTTGCAGCTCTGAGCGAGAAGAGAGATAGTTGACTCCTTGGCTTTGTATTGGGTGGACAATGAAGAGAGAGGCCGCAAAAAGAGCGCTATTCCTACACTGAGTCAGTTGCAAAGCCAGAAAAAAAACGATTAAAGCGCAGAAACAATGAAGGCACATTTGAATGGCATGCCAGGTCGGTAAATCATATTGGGCCACTTTGTATGTGAATGCATATCCAAGGAGCAAGAGGGGGCGATAGATGACGCCAGCAGTATCTGGATGAGAAGAGAAAGCTCTTGGGTCTGTGAAAAAGCGTCCCACATTGCTGAGCGAACGGATGTTTTCGTTTTCCAAAATTGTTGGAATGTCGTCAAAATGCCAGCTGTTGTTCAGGCTGTTGCCATAAACCAAAACAGTCAGCAGAGGTAAGAAGAGGAGAAATAGAGCATGCTTTTTTAGTAGTTCTCTCACATTTACTCCCAAAGATCTCTTTCTGCGAGTAGTCGAGCCAACCAGAAGTGAGACTTTTGCTTTTCACTCTCTTCTAATATCTCTTTTGCCTTTTTGAACTGACCTTTTTCAATGAGGTGGGTGCTCAGTGCCCAGGTCAGGGGCCAAGGTTTTCCTAGAGATGACCAGGCCTCTTTCAACTCATTTGTCTGGAAACGATGTTTTTTTGCACAACTTGCCAAAAAATGACTCTCTTTTCTCATGATGGCCTGTCCTTCTGTGAAGGGAAGGGCCAATATCCAATGATCTCTAGTTTCGAGCCAGAAGTTTTTAGGTAGTTTTTTCTTCTTTGCAAACCAACGGTAAAGAGCTGTTCCAGGGTATAGAGCCAAGGGAGAGAGGACTACATCATGTGGTTTTCCATTTTTGATGAGCTGGCGAGTAGCAGCTCTGTCTGCTTTGGTTTCATCAGGAATGGCCGTAATGAGGAACCAAGATACTTCTATGCCAGCTTTGCGTAGAAGTTTGGTGGCAGTGACAGAGGCCATGGGGTAATCGTTTTTACCTAGGAGTTTCCGCATTGGAGGTGAGCCATGTTCAACTCCCAGCTGAACTGTGCGACAACCAGCTTTGGCTAGGGCTTCTGTTATCTCTTTATCAATCTCGGCTGCACGGGCCTGGCAATCCCAAAGAAGGTGGAGATCGTCAGCCTCTTCTATTGCCTGGCATAGAGCAAGAAGCCTGCTTTTATCTGCGCTGAATGAATCATCTCTGAAGCTGACAAAATCAAGCCCAATTTCATGCTGCCGAAAACGGAGTTCGTTGAGCACCCATTCCACTGAATGAAAACGGACGCCCTTTCGCCAGAAGCTTGGTGTGGAGCAGAAGGTGCAGTGTCCCCGACAACCTCTCGATGAACTGAGATAGATATAATCGTGCTCTTCGACAGAAGCTCCTTCATCACAGCGCAAGAGAGCTGGACCAGGTAAAAGCTCTTTCCACATCTCGGAAGACGGTTCTTCTCCTAAGAGTTGGACCATCTCCTCCTCTCCTTCTCCCTCTACAATAAAATCAAAAACAGAGTGGGCTTTCTTCAGCTCTTTGGCCAATGCACTAGCGTGGGGCCCTCCCACAATGATTTTGCTCTTGGGTGACCAAGCTCTGACAGCGTCGGCAGCCCGAAGCACTGCCTGGCGGTTGAAGGTGAACATGGTGAAACCTACGAAATGGGGAGAATACTCCTGCAGAAGTTTTTTGAGGACTTTGTGTTTTTGGCCAGCAAGATTGAGGATTTTGCATTGGTGTCCAGCCTTGACTATGGCAGCGGCTAGGTAACCAAATCCCAAAGGGAGGCGGGAGCCAAAAGGATCCAAAGCCTCAGGGGGTGAGCATGTATAACAAAGGAGCACCTTCATGTTCTGGATGGTATCAGAGTCCCTCCAGCTCTGTCACCGGTGGAAAATAGTCGAAAAGGCCCATTGAGCCCTTTTTCGCTTGTCAAGCGTACATACGTATGGTAAAACTAGCTTTCGCCCGTTCGCCACGAATGGATGATGTTTTTTGCATAGTGATAGAAATAGCGATAGAGAAAGAAACTTAAGAAAACAGGCAAGCGATTGCATGTAGGCAAGGAAGGAAGGAACCGGTGTCCATCTCTGCAGAAGAGAAAGTCAAGGTCATCGAAGAGTATCGCCAGAGCGAAGGCGATACAGGTTCACCCGAGGTTCAGATAGCCATTCTTACAACGCGTATCCGTAACCTTACAGAACACTTCAAGAGTCATAAGCATGACTTCAACTC
>CAZXTJ010000150.1:9434-14376 GCA_964643655.1 uncultured bacterium | reverse complement strand
AGAGGGCACAGAAGCTGAGGAGTTGTTGGCTTCTGTGGCTGAAAAACAACTCAAAAACCCTTCTCCTAGACTTGCCGAACTCTATTCCATTGAGGAGTTGGGTGGAGTGAAAACTGCCGTGATGGAATTCGTAAATGCAAACACTTTGCGTTGGAAAATCAAATATTGGCCTGAAGAAGCAAAGGAACTCATCGGACACTTGGCCAATTCACTCTTGGAGTTACACAGGACTTTCGGACCTCATGGTGATTTAAAACCGAACCACATTTTCCTGACTAATGATGGCGTGAAGTTCATCGATCCACTTGTTCCCAATCGATGGATAGGTTCCATTGGTTATGCACTTCCTCTTCTTACGGAAGACAAAGATGAGTCTTTGGAAAAGTGCATGTTTATGCGCGATCTCGGGGCTCTTGCTCAAATGATTGCTGAGATGTGGGGAGGCTCTTTTCACTGGGATGGCAGACTGATCTATCTACTGGTCAATCAATTTAACGGTAGGTTTGGACGTGGTCTGAATGTCGATAGTGTAAAACAGTTTATGCTCGATGGTACGGATACCATTGATGAACCCATCCGAAGTTGGGTTCGTGAGGTGGGTTTGGCCCTTTGGGAAAAAGCTATGAATCCAAAGAGTGATGACTTGGATGCCGAAGAAAAACTATTGGCTTTGATTAAAGAGCTGCCACAGGTGTCTTGAACTTGCGTTCCAGATAGTCTCGTTCATCCCAAATGCGCATAAGATAAGTCGTTCCAGGTTCTAAATCACTGACTTCAATATTATGCTCTGTACCACTGTTCTCTTCTTCACCTGTGACGAAAACTTCTTTTGTCGATGAAAGAGCAATGGAATAACAGAAAGAGCGCGAGGAAACAGTCTGCCAAGAAAAGGCCACTTTCGAAGAGCGAGCACGAATGCGAACAGTCTTTTCCCATTCTGGGGGGCCGGCTGTTGTTGGTGGTCGCAATTTCGAAGTAGTTCGGCCCTCTTCTGGATCATCATCTACTTTTGTCTCGCCAAAACTGACTGCCAGCATTCTTCTCGTGTTTTTGCCGGCTTCAGGATCATGTTCACCAGAATCGTCTGGACCTAAAGTGCGTTTTCTCAGTAAACGGGCTCTCCTGCCAATCTCGTCTTCGACGAGTGTGAGGTTATTGAGTGTCTCGCGAAAGTCACGAAACGAGACAAAACGACCATCAGGTCTTTTGGCCATTGCTTTGAGAATGACGTCAGCCAGAGGCCGTGAAATCCCAGGACGCAAAGTTGCTGGATTGGGTGCTGGAACACGAACGTGAGCCAAGAGAACGTCTGCTGCAGTGGAGCCGGCGAAGGGTAGGGAAGCCGTTAACATCTCAAAAAGAACGACACCAGCTGCATAGAGGTCTGCAGCGGGGCCAGCTTTTTCACCGAGGGCCAATTCAGGAGCCATGAAACCAGGAGTTCCCTGAACAACACCTGTGGCTGTGTAGTGGCTTCGATGTTCGGCTCGACGAACGAAACCAAAGTCCGTTACTTTTATTCGTTCCTCAGCTGAAACGATGATAGTGTCGCTCGTCAAATCGCCATGTAACAAACCATTTGCATGAGCGCATTCAAGAGCATCTGCCAGCTGGGAAGCCCACTTCACTGCTAGTTTGATGGGTAGTGCACCAAGGCCCTTGAGAATGGAGTTCAGTGTATCTCCTTCTATATGCTCGAAGGCGATATATGGTTGAGGCCCAATGGGATCAACATCGAGGACACGCACAATGTTCTTGTGGTTCAAGCCCTGAAGGGTTTTCGCCTGCTCCAACAAAATCCGTCCATGAGAGCTAATACTCTCTTTGGAAAGGAACTTTATTGCCACTGGCTGGCCAGTGTTCCCATCGTTTGCCAAAACCAAAGCGCCTGAAGGATCACTGACCAATTCGCGGACTAATTCATATCTAGCTTTAAACTCTTCGCTGAGCCGTCGTTTTTTCATGGCTCCCATTATACATACTTTAGGGCAACATTGACTTGGGTCGTTTTAACTTCTCGGGGAGATAGGTGTCGAGGACATAGTTCAATCCACGAGCAGCAAAGGCCTGCTGTTCCACACGTACACCCATTTTCAACATCTGTTTCAGCGCTTTTATCCAGGGCTTGTGGTGCTGAATGAAGGGATCATTTTTTATTGCATCCTGAGCTCTTTTTATGTCGCGCTCGCCGAGAGGGTGAGTGGGCAAATCATAATCGATGATATCTTGTGGTGTCACACCAATCAATTTTGCCCTAGGAACACAGAAAAACTCGTTTACTTGAGCTGCATTTCCCGAGCCGACCTTCATAGTCCTGTAAATATTACAAAATCCGTAAGGGTCACCATCGGTAAAGACATAAACAGGTAAATCACAGCTGTCTGAGAGCATACGGACAAAACGCCGATTGGCCCTCGTCGGCACTCCACCCATTGCTACGATGATGCAGTTTGCCTTACGCCAATATGCGTGGCCATTCAACCGTTCAAAGAGAGCAGCTGTCTCAACAGCCAGAACAAACTTGGCTTTTGTTTTGAAACCGAGCCCTTCAACACGAGAGGGGATGGAATAGCTGCCTCGACCAAAAGCCGTACAATCGATATTTATCCTTTTACCAGTGGAAGGATCTGTGTCGACAACTATCAACTTACCAGCAACAGAGCCATTTTGCTCAGCAGGTATAAATCCCAGTTGTTCTCGGTTGACGGCAGCCATGGCTTCAATGTCATCCATGATGGCGTCGGATTCACTTTGTTCGTTGAAGCCAGCCGGTCCCCAGCCTGCACGACCAGTATCACCTGCAACTGATTTCTTTTTAGAACCTTTTGATGTGTAATAAACCTCTCTTTTAGAGGCAAAATCATCAGTGACAATGAGATGTTTGGCAAATGCCATTAGGCGAATGGTCTGCGCAAAGGGTTTCACTGTCTGGTAGGAAAGTGTTCTATGTGATTTCCTGTCGCCCAAGACGAGATAACCTTTGCGAGGAGAGAAAGTAACGTTGGACAGAGAGCGAATTGGAACGGCCAAGTGGGGGCGTCTACCTCTTTTTATCTCATTGTGTATCTTTTTACCTAGCAACATTAGCTTGGCTAAGGCTGGACTGCGTGAGGTTTCTGGCCTTTTGACCTTCTTTGCTGTTGTCTTTTTTTTCTTAGGTTCTGCTTTTTTTGTAGTCTTTTTAGGCATGTCGTCTCCCTAGTGGCTCCTGCGTTCGAGAAGATCGGTCAGGGTGCTGACGACCTCTTGTTCTTGCTTTTCGCTCAAATCAATCAACTCACGTAAGCCGGTGCCAATGTGTGGGATATATGTATCGATGTAAGAACGTTTTCTCTCAGCCTCAACGGCTTTGCGTTTGCGCGAGAGATGGAGCTTCAGTTTTCGTCCACAGTCTTGTAGAGCTCTCGTGATTTGTTCATCGATTTCCTGATAACCAGCAATAGCTTCTTTGGATTCAGATGTGAAGGGAACCCAAACTGAAGCCATATGAACAACTATCGTAATTGGTCCTGAAGGCAAAGAGCCCCTAGGTTGCTGCAGGGCGTAGTTGCGCCAGTTCACACCTGCAGTGGATGTGAAGCAACAACAACCACCTTGCTGGTAGAGAAGGGGAACACGGTTGGCAAATCTCAAGAGCCTGGCAGGTCCTTCAGCAGATTGGCTAGTGCCGCCGTAAGCCAAAGCCACCTCAATGATGAAAGGATTGCCACGGTAGACTGCAGGTGGCCTTGTCGTAGAGGCATAAAACTCTGCAGGAACAACAGATTGCAGCCCCTTGAGCAGTTGTTCCTCGCCAATGGGGGCAACACAACTGGTAGGGGGATTCATAATCTTTGTTTTCTCAATGCCTTCCATTAGATGTTCCACGTCACCGCGGCTAATTCTAATGGGATAAGCTTTGGGGCTGAGATTGGCGTTTTGACAAATCTCCATGGATACTTTTTTGGAAACACGAGAGAACTCTGTTTGCAAAAACGATGAGAGATTTCTTGCCTTCGTCGTTTTTAACATCCCCTGAAGAATGCCAAGCTCAACACCACGAGGATGAGGTTTAATCTCGTCCGTATGAGGAGGCAACTGGTCAGATGAACGTTCATAAAGTGCTTCTTGGCCATCAGGAGCTTTGTAAAAAATTGATACGTGAGGATTGACGATTGCCGTTTGACGAAGATATTCATCGATTGATTGTCTGCCTCGTTTAAAAGATCCTTGCAGCTCAATCTCTACTTTAGTCCCGTGCTCAACATCCCACTCGACTTCTTCATCTTTGATTATCTCAGGTTTGTTTTTCTTGGTGTCAATTTGCAGCTGAAAATGATGGGCCGGGCGGCGGGGAGAAGTTTTGCTCGTAATGTGAATTGGTTTGCCCGTTGTGAGCAATCCGTACATTCCTGCAGCTGAAATACCAATGCCTTGTTGACCTCGGCTCATTTTGAGTCTGTGGAATTTTGAGCCGTAAAGCAATTTGCCAAAAATGTTTGGTATCTGTCTTTTGACAATACCTGGTCCATTGTCCTCTTCAACCAAACGAAAGCGACCGTTGTCCAAATCGACTATCTCAACTCTGATATCAGGCAAGATACCTGCCTCTTCACAGGCATCGAGAGAGTTGTCGACGGCTTCTTTGATAGCTGTCAAAAGAGCTTTGCGGGGATTGTCGAAACCCAGTAGATGACGGTTTTTCGTAAAGAATTCAGATACAGAGATTGAACGCTGACGAGCTGCCATTGTTTCAGCAGTTTCGCGGCGCCTTTTTTTCGCTTTTTTTGTCGAAGGGGCAGCGGTCTCCTTTATAGCGGTTTCCTGCTCGGGAGGTGCCAACAGTGTTCCCTGTACACCCTCCTTTGTCTTTGATTTTTTAGTCATTGAGTCTCCCATACATTGCAGACATATGTCGAAATACTGTACCGAACAGACTCTCAGCTGTCAACGAACAGCTGTC
>CAZXTJ010000150.1:0-9334 GCA_964643655.1 uncultured bacterium | reverse complement strand
CAGCTGTCAACGAACAGCTGTCGCGCTATCGTCAGTCGTCGCGGTACAATCTACTGCAGGAGGTTCTCGATGACTAATACAGGTTTCTTGCGAGTTTTCCTCGCAGTCGTATCATTGTCGCTATTGTCTTCGTCAATTTGTGGTGCAGCTTCGCCAACAGTCGTTCTTCGAAACAAGTCTACACTAAATGCCGAAGCCATCAGTTTTGATGGGAAAGAAGTCACCACCGAAGAGGGCAAAAAGATCCCTCGCGAGCTCATCCATGAAATCTATTTTGTAGATAAAGGTGGGACGAAGACTCAAAAAGAATCAGTAAGGACCTCCCAGCCTTTGACAGCAGAAGAAAAAGAAAGGGTCGCTGAGTGGTATAGGCAATCGTCTCGACTTCAGCGCCAATTCCCTGGCTCTGATGGTATCATTTTACTCGATGAAGTCATCTACCGCTTCAAGGCCGATGGTACCTATACACGAACCTATCGTGGTGTTGCTCACGCTCTAAATGATGGCAATGTGAAGGAATACAGTCGCTTGGCAGGTTTTGTCGAAGAAGGAAGAAACCGTCATCGCTTTGATTTTGTGAACGTTTATCACCGGTCAGGAAAGTGTAAACGTTTTGAGGCAACGAGGGTCAAAGAAACGCAAGCCCAAGAAGGTGCTCGTTTCTTCACACGTGGCAAGACCGTTTCGTATCCCGTAGTTGGTATGGCCAAAGATGCAATTATCGATTATCAATATACTTACGAGTACTACAATCCTTTCCGAAAAGATTTCTTTTTTCCGCAATGGGGTTTTCAATCAGGTCAGCCAGTCTTGCTCTCACGGATAGCCTTTGATTTACCTCAGGGAAAACCCTTCTATTACTCCTTGTACAATATTGATGGCCATGCACCAGTGGTGGCCGATGTCAATGACGGTAAAACGCGACATCTTGATATTACTCTTCAAGATGTTCCACCCTTCATTCCCGAGAAAAACTCAGTTCAGTATTCGGATGTAGCACCATATTTCAAAGGTTCGGTGCTGAAGAGTTGGCAGGAGATTTTCACCTTCCTCAAAAAGATGCATATGGAGAATGTAAAGCCTTCTCCAGAGCTAGAAGCCATAACAAAAAAAATCATCAAAGACTGTAATACTGATGAAGAAAAAGTGGCTGCAATATATCACTACTTGCAGGAAGAGATCAGATACATTGCTATCAAGATGGGTGTTGCTTCAGGTTGGGGTGGATTCCCTGCTGAGATGACTTGGGCCAAAAAGTATGGCTGTTGTATAGACAAAGCTCTTGTTTTTACGGCAATGTTGGATATTGCTGGTATATGGTCTTCACCAGTCATCCTTTCCGTCAACTCGTCAGCTGATACTAAATTCAATCTGCCCCAGATTGGTTTTAACCACGCCATCTCAGTCGTAAAAGTGGGTGATAAGAAGATCTTTCTCGACTCAACAGGTTCCAATGCTAGGTATCCATCTCACTCTGGTGGCAACCATGGTGTGAAATGCATCAATGTCTTCGAAGAAAAGATAGAGACTATCCCTGTTCCCAAACCAGAAGACAATGGTGCCGTTTATTATTACGTACTCGAGCTAAACAGTGAGGGTAATCTTGATGTGAACTGGAAACCTACTTATGTTGGCAATAAAGAGTCGGGCCTGAGGGGGTATTATAAAAGGGTCAAAGAGGACAACAGACGACAAGTGATGGAAGCAATCGTTACACGTGAACATCCAGCAGCACAACTGAAGCAATATCAATTTCACAACTTGGACCAATTGTCCAAGCCCTTCTATTTCACAATTGACTATCACATTCCCAGCTATCCAAAAATCGCAGGGCCCTTACGAATTTTCGAGTTACCTTCTATGAAGCGTGCATTTTCTGAGACTGGATTGAAAGAGCGAAAGTTTCCCGTTGAGTACAGTACATCAATGGGCGAGCGTAGAATTTATACACTGAAAGTCGCACCAAACTTACGGGCCAAATTTATTCCCAAGGATGTCCTACTCAAAAATCCCATTGCAACTTATTCATTAAAAACGACAAAAGTTAATGAGCATGAATTCCGTATCGATAGCAATTTCCAGCGCTTTGGTCGAATAGTTGAACCCCATCGTTGGCCGGCTTATCGAGAGTTTCTCAGTCAAGTTGTAGCTGCAACGGAACAAAAACTCTTTTTTGAGGTGGTGAAATAATGATGAACAAAATGAAACTGTTATCTTCTCTGTTGTCACTAATCCTCTGTTGTTCTAATGCAACTGCTGACATTTTGTTCCTCAATGATGGCAGTGAGCTGCGCGGTAAGGTAACAGCCATTGATGGCAAAAAGGTGACTCTTCGAAAAGAAGATAAAAGTACTGAATATGAACTGGGCAAAGTCATGAAGGTGCAAATGCTCAGTGAAAAAAGAGTCAAAGGTGAAGACCTTCCAGCTCAGATCAAAGATGAACGATTACAAAGGTTTTTGCAGAATCCACCAAAAGCTTCAGAGTTTCCTGGTGCTGGTCACATAGTTTTGTTCCACGAAACAAAACACATCCTAAATAACGATGGCAGTGCAGAACATATAGTCCATGAAGCCAAACTTCTGCTGAAGGAAAGAGGATTGAGCGAGGCCAATGTTGTCTTCTCTTATCTCACTCCCCATGAAAAGGGTGAAATATTGTGGGCACGTTCAATTCACAAAGGGAAGATTCATTATCTTGACGATACGTCTGTCAAAGATGCTGCTAACTATGCCAAGTATCCCACTTATGACAGAGAACGTTCCATCAAGTTTTCAATACCAAATGCTCTTGAGGGTGCGATCATCGATTATGCCTACAAGATTTCTTGTAAGAAACATTCAATCGAACATCCTTTTGGTGGCGAAGGCATTTTTAAAACGAGTCACCCTGTCCTTCTCGATGAGTTGAAGGTGACAATACCAAAAGACGAAAAACTGCATTTCAAAGTATTGAATACAGACAGGCAATTCTCTGTTTCTGAAGAGGATGATGGCAGTAAGACTTACCATTTCAAAGAAGAAAACATCACAGCGCGTCGTCCTGAAAGTCTCATGGCTCCTTGGTGGCGAGATCGTCCATCTGTCGTCTACTCTGTGAGTCCTCCTTGGAAAGATATTGCCAACCATTACAGTGAAGCCATCGAGCGGGCACGTGTTATTCCAAAAGAGTTGGCACGGCAAACAAGAGCTCTTATCAAAGGTTGTACAAATGAACAAAAGCTACAGCGGCTCTTTGAGTTTGTTTTGCGTGAAATCAAACTGGTAGGCATTAGTGCTACCAACTTTGGTCCAATGCCAAGAGCGGCAGCAGAGACTTTTGCCAGCCGCAGAGGTAACTATTTGGACAAAGCATTCTTTCTCTATTCATTGTTCAGGCACCATAAGATTAGCTCACACTTTGCTTTGGCCATGGGAAAAAGGAGTTGCACTCTTCTCGAAGAGGTTCCAAGTCTGCGAAATTTCTTTGGTGGTTTCATTGTTCTCGAAAATGGTGGAATGCTATTCCCTTACGGAGACACAACGACGAGAGAAGACATTCCTGAGGTGGCTCAGGGCACAAGCGGATTTGTAGTTTCAGATTGGGATAAAAAAACGTACTTCATAGACATACCTCTTCTATCAGCTGAGCGGGAAGAGCTCAAATCAATCAAAACAGTACGTCTGTCTGGTGACGACTTTTTTATCAATGAAGTTTTCACTTCAACAGGTGTGACTCAAAGGTACTATCGCTCATTCAAAGATTTACCGAAGCTCGCTCTCGATAAGATGGCTGAGAACATGGTTGCACGTATAGACAGCAAAGGTTCGCTTCGTTCTTACCGTTTTGAGAATTTCCAGACCTTGGAACAGCCTTTGTCCGTACATTTGGATTACAGCATCTCAGATGCAGTGATTAAAGGTGGTGACAAACTGAGGTGTTTCACTATTCCTGGCCTTTATTTCAGTGAGGATAGGAATGCCTCCAAGTCTAGAAGAGAGAATTTGTTATTCTACTCACGTCGTAATGGCTTGGATGTAACATTTACCTGTATCTTTCCTCCGGGCTTCAAGCTGTACCACCACCCAAAAGGCTTGGACATAGACAATGCCTATATCTCATTTAAAGCCATGTATGTCCCTGTAAAAAATGGACTGACCTTCAGGTTCAAGTTTGCACGCAAATCTTGCGAGGTTACTCCTCAGGAATACGGTGCTTATCGTAACGATTTGATCAAGATTCGTGATTATCTAGGTCAATATGTGGTCATCGAACGTTAAGAAAACTTAACGTTACATGGCAAAAACAAAAAGCTTTACGTAAAAAAACTTTACAAAGCATGCATCTTTGGGTCAGATATGTCATTCTCTTTGGCAATACATTACGCATGTATCATATGTTTTCAATTTGTGGCACATACTTTGCCTATTCGTTGGCATAGCAATAAGGCTGGTGTTAGGCGAAGGAGGATGACGGGTTATGACGGGAATGACGCTTTATCTAGCAATCGGTGGCGCAATCATATTGGCAGTTGTTGCGTTCATCGCCCTCTTTTCTTGGGCTTATTACAAGTTCTATGTTTCAATCCGCCCTGACGAATATGTAATTCACTATGGCCGAGGTGGACGGGTAAGGCACTGTGGTAGAGGTATCAGTTTCTTTTGCTGGCCAGGTGAAACCTACATTGCCGTACCTTCAACTTTGCGGGACGTAAACTTTTGTGCAGACCAGATAACAAAAGAGAAACAAGGTGTACGCGTTCAGGGGTTCATGGCTTATCGAATTGATGATTTTGAGAAGGCCTATCAAACTCTCGATCTCCGTTCACGATCTGCAAAAGTACTGATGAGTGCCGAAAAGAACGTCGACAACAATGAATACAGCTCAAAAAACAGAGAAACCACCTTTAAACTCGATCCTAATGACTCTCTAGCCAAGACTGATTTGGTCCTTCGTCGCTTAGCAGAATCAGTCGTTCGTCACGAAGTGTCCAACAAAACTGTTGATGAGATGATCTCTGAACGCGAGGCAGTCATTGAATCAATGAAAGACCAAATAGCTCCAACAGTGGCACGCTGGGGATTGGTTGTTGAGACCATTGAATTCACAGAAGTGTGGATACGCTCCAAGTCACTGTTCGAAAATCTCCAGGCTGAATATCGTAACGAAATGAGATTAAAGGCTGAGCAATCAACGGCAGCCACAGAACAAGACATCGCAGAATCACGACTTGCTAGCGAGAGAGAAATTGCTCGCATCTCTGCAGAGACTCAACGTTGTCAACGGGTGACTTCATCCAAAGAGCAACTCACAGCACGAGAAGTTGAAATCAAGAATAACGAGATGGTTCGCCAGAAAGAGCTGGCAATGGAGCAGAACCTGCGAGAACAGGCTTTGGAGCACAAAAAACGCACTGAATTGCTCGAACAGGAAAGAATCTTCGAACAACAGAAACGCGAAGAAGAGTTGAGACAACAGCAAGTGTTGGTTGAAAAAGAGCATGAATTGGCTCGACAACAAGAATCTCACAAGCTCAATGTGGACGAACAGCAAAAGAAGGAAGAGATCAGCAAAAGAAAAGCTGAGTCTGATCGACAATTAATGGAAATGGCTGAGCAAACGAAGTTGCAGCAGGCTGAGCTCGAAAGGCAGCGTGCCGAGGTAGCACTACAAAAAGCTCTAGAAGCAGAAAAGCAGGCTCTGGAAGTACGCCGCTTGCAGAGTGAGCAAGAAGCTGCTGGTATTATCGAATTGGCTGAAGCCAATAGAGAAAAAGAACTGAGAGAAGCAGAAGCATTGGCCCGACGCGGTGAAGTAGAGGCTGACAACGAAAGAAAAACAGTTGAAGCCCGCAATGTGGTCAACGGTCAACAGCTACAAGCGCAGTTCATCCAGCAATTGGCAGCGATGGCAAGCAATATGAAAGTCGATGAAGTCAACTGGTTCAACATGGGTGGTGAAGGAAAGAGCCCACTAGGAATTATTCCTGAGAATATACTGCAACTACTAGGTATCTTCAAAGGAATGGGAATCAATGTAGATGGACTCCTTCCAGCTGGCAGTCAAGGGCAAAATGGTAAAACTGCCAAGAGTGCCAAAGGAAATGCAGGTAAATAAGGGACAGCGGCACAACCACTCTTTTGAAGAGAACTCCCTTCGATCTCTCGCCCCGAGATCGAGGGGAGTTGATTTATGGCGACGGAATTCCTGCTCTCTTGCCATTTAACAGGTCTCGGGCCATCGCACTTTGTTTTCCATAATGTTTGCTAACTGCAATTGCCTTGAGCTCTTCATTGTATATGTCCAAATAGGTGGCCTGACCACTTTGTTTGGTAGCTGATGTGTGGTGAATGATGGCTTGCGCCCAAATGAGACGATAAATTCCAGTCGAGCTATCTCGCTCTCTTTGGATGGGGGCAAAATAATCAGCCACCCACTTTGTCTCTTCAATTCTCGATTTTGTTTTTCCCAGCTCGTGTAGCATTCGCCAGCGAAACTGGCAAACTTCAGCGAAAGTACGTGCAAACTCGCTATCTACAGTTTTTTGTGAGGGGGCAGTGTTTTGTTTTAGTTCATGAAGAGCCAGAAAAAATGCTTGTGAACTCAGCTCGAGAGCTCTGGCTTTGTCGTCGTCTACCCTGTATTCGTACCAGCTTCGCAATAAAAGAGGTACCATTTCCTTCTTAGTAGCCAACCTGCCGAATAGAGGTGCTATCTCCTGAGCCAATTTATTGTTGATATCAGTCACCTCTTCTAACCACTCTTCGCTAGTTTTCAAAAGATAGTTGCCATAAGAGGCGTAACGACTAGTGCCTTCTACATCGAGCCATTGTGACAGGAGAACATCAACGTGCAAAAGTGCTCTTCGAATAGTTTGCTCCACTGAAAAACCTATTCCCCAGTCTTCGTTGTGAACATAGAAGAGGTCATGATCGGCTTGTGTTTCTGCAATGTCGAGCAAGAGATCTACATATCGTTCTCTTGCTTCTGGAGTAGCCTTTTCAGGGATGTTGGCAGCACAAAAAGCCCATGCTGCTCGCCTGAGCAAACTAATGGATTGGTTGACTTTGGACAATTCACTTCGGTTTTGGGCAGTGTTGAGGAATCTCTCGAATTTCCTCGCAGTATTTGGAAAGAAGTTGATAGAGGCTTCACCGGCCAAGACGTATTGTGCTCCCATGTCGCTAGTTTCATGGCAGACCTTTGCCAAGGTCTTATCCTTCTGTCTTCGCGACAGTAGTGCTGCCAATGCCTGGAATTCAGTGCCGCTGCGGTTTTGCATGTTCTCTTGTAAATAAGCACAATGTGAGGAAATGATTTCATCCAAGTAGTCATCGTATCGTGGCCTGTAACAGAGGACGGAGAGTGAAGGTTTCATATCAGTAAGACAGCCATCTGCTCTGCCATCAGCGTATGCTAAGGCCCAACTCAAAAAGATGAATAATCTATGTGCTTCGAAGTATTTGTTTTCTCCTATTTTGTTTCTCAACTTGGCCATAAAAAAGCTGCTTGCATCCAATATTTTTGTTCTTCCTTTAATGCCAACTTTTTTGAGACAGAAGAAACGATGATTTAGATAGAAAGTCTCGAGAGAAACAGCACTCGGGTCTAGACCTGTTTTTCTTTTGAGAACAGAACGCATTTCCAAGGCGGCATTTCGTGCATGTACGGCTGCCAGTATCTCGTCTTTGTTCCCAAGCTGCGCATCAACAGACTGCAATAGATATCGCACAGGTGCTTTTGCAGGAAAAGTACTCAACAAGTTTTTCCACCTGTTTTTCTTTTTCAACTGATGATGGGACTTTTTGACTTTTGTAATGAAGTCATGGAGCTGAAGTGCTGATGGAAATGGTTTCGCAAGCCTAATCTTGTGGGCAGTAGCAAAGAGCTTTGTGAACAAGGGGTTGGATTTGGTTAAGACAGCTGCTTTTTTCTTAGGAGAATGGGAGCTTACCGTTAGAAAAACTAGCAGGCAAAAAATGAGCAAAAACATAATCCCAAACCACATTGGTTGTTTCTTGGTTTGGACAGAGCGCTCTTTGGTTTTTTCAATCACAGGTTCTTGAAAAGCGCTCTCGAGAGCTGTCAAAAACTGTGCAGCATCCTTGTGCCGTCTTTCAGGCTGCCTTGCGAGAGCTTTGCTCAAAACAGCGGCAACTGGTGTAGAGATGCCAAGTGCAGTGAGCTCTTTGGGTGATAGATCAACTGCGAGCTGTTCTTTGACTAGCTCTGCCGGACTTGAAGCTCGATAGGGAAGTTTCCCTGCAAGAGCTTCAGTTATGACCACTGCACCTGAATAATTATCAGCAAGCGGTCCTACCTTGTTTGCCATGAATATTTCCGGTGCAAGATAACCAGGTGTTCCGACAATCATGCCTGTTTCCGTCTGGGCTTCACGTCCTTCAAAAACAGCTAGTCCCAAATCACCTACCAAAAAGGTGTCATCAGAACTTTGGAAAATATTGTCTGGTTTTATGTCTCTATGAATGATGTTGTTCTGGTGCAGATCTGTTAGCCCCATTAACAAAGGTCGGGCAATCCGCTCTAGTACATCTTTCTCAGTGAAGGGTGTTTTTTGGGTTAGGCAGTCACGAAGACTGCCTCGTGTCAGTAGTTCATAAACTATGTAAGGTCCAATATCAGGTTCTTCTCCTGCGTCGATGATTTTTATTAGATGGGGACTGGCTACTTTGGCTACGGCTCTAGCTTCATCACGCAAACGAGCAGCTCTATCAGCAAGCTCTTTGTCCGATGTTCTTTTCCTCAACAAGACTTTGACAGCAACAGGAGCATTGAGATTTTCGTCGAGAGCTTCATAAACCGCTCCCATTCCGCCATGACCCAAGAGGCGGCGCATACGATATCGTTGAGCAAGCAGAATTACTGGTAACCTATCTTGCTCTGTTTTCATCCTAAATGCGTTCTCTAAACAGCTTCAGTACCTGTTGTATCTCTTCTTCTGAAGTTCCACGACCCAAGCTGAAACGTAAGGCTCCTGAACCTATCTCTTTTGAAACGCCCATGGCTTCCAACACTGGAGACAAACGGACCACACCATCGTGGCAAGCTGAACCCGTAGAAGCAGCCAGCTCAGGAAGATCTGCAAGTATCTGAGCTCCAATTTTGCCGTGGATACAGCAGTTTAGCGTATTGGGCAAAGTAAGGAAGGCTTGCCCGTTTCTGCTGATACCAGTCTTTTGGAATTGCTTCTGCAAGCCTGACCACAGCACTTCTCGAAGTTCTTTTGCTTTTTGTGTCCAACTTAGGTCTTTTGATAGTTCTGCCGCTGCACCCAGAGCAACATCAAGGATGACATTTTCCGTGCCCGCTCTTCTTCCTGCCTCATGGCCTGCAC
>CAZXTJ010000149.1:0-14378 GCA_964643655.1 uncultured bacterium | reverse complement strand
AGGGGTTGCATCTACGTCAATCCAGCTCTCATTGGGCAGCCACACTTCAGCCCAGGCATGGGCATCACAATTGCGACCAACGTAATAGTCCGTCATCGGGTTTCTCGTCGAGACGGAATATCCGCTCACATAACGAGCAGGTATGCCAAGTGAGCGCACGAGTAAAACGAGAGCCGATGCAAACAACTCACAATGACCTTCTTTTCTCTTCTCTAGAAACCACAAAACGGGATCTTTATCTCTCGTAGGAGTATGGGGTTCGAGACTATAGGAATATCTGCTGTTTAGCCTAGCTGAAATGGCGAAGACTTTTTCTTTGTTGCTCTTTGCTCCTTCTGTCCAGGCCAATGCAATTTTCTTGAAAGATGGTTTTATCTTTTTCGGGACATAGAGATAGTCCCCAGGTGTTGTAGTTTCAGATTTTTTTCTACTGCCAAGGTTAAAAGCATATTCCATGACAGGATTGGTCGTGGAAAATACTGTGCCATGGCGGTTTGTCTCTATGCGGCAGTTAGGCACAGCCAAAGGAGTAGAATTACGCGGGAGAAAAACGAATCGACTTCGTGTCCACAGGCGTTTGACTATCTCCACATTGCCTTGTCTTATGGGTAGTTTGGCCTCCTCTTCAAAATTCGAGAGATATGTAAAAGGTGCTGAGCCAGAGACATTCCACATGCCATTGCCATAAGTGGAATAGACTTGTCCGCGCAGAAGGCGGGGACCGCTAGCCCACATGCGAAGAGTCACTGCTGACGATGTCTGAATAGAGGTGATGCCTCGCAAATCGGTTACTACACCAAAACCTGCTCGTTTCATTATGTCGGCACCAATGGACCATTCGACGAGCCATCGGTGCGCTTTGGGCAGCAGTGAACAGGTTGATAAGCCAATGACGAAAGAGGCTATCAAATACAAAGCCAGTCGCCTTTTGGGAGCCTTCCCATGACGTCGCTCGTGTAACCAAAAAGCTAGCACCATTGTATAAACAAAAGCCAAGGAGTAATAAACGTAATCAATGCTCTTGGGGCCTGCTGTGACCATCAAGCCCATGCTGGCGACCATTGGTCTGTGAATGCTGTAAGGAAAGGCTTGGCAAGTTGCGACGGCTACGACCAAAGCCAGTCTGTCAATTACGGGTATTGGCAGCACTAGGGCGAGAGTCACGCCAGTCAAGCCGCCTATGCGTCTGGAGTTTTCCAAGGGTAAGAGTCGTTCAAGGAGTGGTCCTATGAGCAAAACACCTATCACGTAACCGGCATTCTCCAAGGATTGTGTCGAAAAAATGGCACCTAATCCAAGGCCAAGTAAGATCCATGGCGTCAGCAGTGCTATCACAGTTCTAACACCGACTCTCTTACTTGAGCTGGAGTCAATGTCCTCATCATACGAGGAGATTTGACGTCTTCACTCATTGGCAGAGTTGTTGGACTGGAGCGAACACAAAGGACCTTTAATTCGGGAACTTCACCAGCAATCTCTTGGTAGAAACTTTTACTGTCCGAACGCCAATCTGTCGTCACTACAACTAGTGCAGATAGCCGTCCAATGAGCCTGCGAAGGCCTTCATCAACATTTGGAAAAGAGGCTCCTGTGCTCGATTGGACACAGGCCAACAATTCCAGGACGTCGTTGATATGACCCAAAGAACGACCAGTGCAGAGATAATACACTTCTGGTCCGGCAGCAAAGAGGTCGATTACATATTCATTGTCTTCGAAATATTGAGAAATGGATGCTACGAGAGACACTGCTGCTTCAAAGTCTTCTAAAGCTTCTCTTTTTTTATTGGTATGTGTGTCCAAGACGATGGCAACACGACGGAAATATTCTCCCTGAAACTCTCGGACTATTGGGTAACCTAGTCTGGCAAAAGCTTTCCAGCTGATATGTCGAATTGGATCTCCGTGACGATACTTTCGTAAACCACGGAACTCCGGTGATTCTCCAACAGAGGCTGCCAAAGGAATTCCACCAGGTTGATGAACTCGCAATTTCGACAAATCCATGGAAGCAACAGGATAAACTCGTGGGTAAACGACTACATGACTGTTGTGCTCAATAGTTTTTCCGTAACGAGTGAGGCCAAAGTAATCGACATATTCAGCGCGGATTGCCGGTAGGTCATAAACGCCTCTGTTGACAAAATCAGATTGGAGCAACACCCTACGTTTTTGGCCGGGCTCCAAAAAGCCTACAGCTTCACCCAATCGCCACTGTAGTTTGGGACGAATGCCCCAGGGCAATCCTTCGTCGCGAATATGCAAACCATCAATTGGTTGAGAGCCTGTGTTTTCAACCATTACTGCATAGGTGACCGTAGAGCCTGCACCAATTTTCGGTGTGATGATACGTTTGCAGTTTATAGGGAACTTACGAAAACGGTTCACCACAAAAGGAATTACTCCTAGCCCAAAAAGAAAGGACCAAAAAACGAAAGTATGTCTCGCACCAACATCGAGGGCAAAGATACCTACGGCAATGCCAGCCAATAATAAAAACAGACCTTCGAAGTTGAATAAACGGTCATAATACTTCTGAAAGGTCAGATTGAGTTTGTCATATAAACTCACAGCACTCATTGGCTTGGGCCTGAAGGGCCTCCGCCTTCTTTGATGCGGAAGGCCGCAGTGGCAATCCACTTGTCCAATTGAGGGAAGGTTTTTGCATCCCCCATAGCCAAGTAGCGGTAGCGAAGTTTCATCAAGTCAGTGTAACGACAAACTTTCTTGTTCGCCCCACTTTTGCTAACGAGCCAGCTACGGAAAACGTCTATCCGTTTTTTGAAATTTGAGCTATCCGTTGGTTTACTTTTGGTTGCTTCAAAGAGTGCCAAGAGTTTTGCATCGGCTTTCTCATTGGAAGAACTACTCTTTGTTGGTCCTATGCGCTTCGTCGGTGGTGGAGGTGTGTCAGTACTTCCAAAGAAACTAGCAAAAACAATGACCAATAAACAAAGAGCTACTGCCGCACCACCAGCGATTACATGAGTGTCAGAGAGATCACCCAACAAACCGCCGCCACTATCTGAAGCGCGAGCAGAAGCTGCTTTTTTTCCCTCAGTGGCAGAGCGCCTCTTCTTCTTTTTCTGAACAGGCTCTTTGGGTACGCGGTTTTTCACCGTTTGAGCTGCTTTTTCACGGACGAAGAGTTGCACCTCATGTCTCGTGGCAACTTTACGCAGCTCATCGGCCAGTTCTGCTGCACAGGAGTAACGTTTTTCAGGATCAGCCTCAAGGCCTCGCATGACCAGCTCATCTATACCTTTGATGTCACGTCCACCTTTGGCGGCAATCATGAGAGGTTTGATGGGCACAAAATTGGGCTGGCATTTTCTCAGCTGAGTTATGAGCTCGTCTCTATTCTGTGTGACTGGAGTTTCTCCAGCGAGCATTTCGTAAAAGAGACTGCAGAGGAGATATACATCTGTTCTTTCATCTATTGGTTTACCAAGAATACCCTCAGGTGTAGGGACATATTCACCCAAGGTTGGTAGGCCCAAAGATGTAAGACTCTCTTCCCTAATCTCTTTCATGGCCGAACATTCGCCAATATAAGGTTCAACCTTGTCCAAGTTCACATAAATGCTAGTGGAAGATATGCCGCGATGAAGTTTTTCTTCATTGTGTATCATCGCCACAGCATCAGTAAGCGTTTCTGCAAACTTGAGGAAATCATCACTAGGTAAACTACCTCCTCTATCTTTGAGGTACGCAGAGAGGCGTTTAGCGTTGTGAAGTGGAGTAGTGAAATATCGTTTTTTCTCAGCAACTCCCTGATCCATGACTGCCAAAATACTTGGATGATCGAGCCGAGCCAGTACCTTCAACTCTTCCACGAAGCGAACGGCCAAAGGTGATTCTGGGCCACCTTTGATAGCTAAAATGCGGATTTCGACCTCACGCTCGAGACCAATCTGATGTGCTTTGAAGCACTGTATGTAGTCACCTTCTGCTCTTAGTTTCTTGAGCAAGGCGTAACGGCCAAACTTTACTGGCCCTTTTTTCTTTCCTTTTTGCTTCGCTTTTTGGTCTGCCATGGTTACTTTAACTTAACCACAAATAGAGCTCTCAGTGCGAGATTCGTGTCAGGGCGGTAATCGCAGGTGTTGAGCTTCAATAACTGTTTAATTTTCTAAACACTCTTGTGACATAATGTTTCATTTGAGACACATGCTAAAACCTATCTCTCTGCTGTATCAGCCGAATTCCTTGCTCTGAGCGCAACGAAACATCTTGGCCTTCACTTTGCTTTATTTCTGGGCAAGGAAGGCGGAGGAGTCAGGCAAATGTTAGCAAGGACAACGATTACGCTCATAGTGATGGCAATAATCACCTTCATTCCCACTAGCCTGCTGGCCTCTGCAGGATTTAATAAACTTCAGCAGCTCAATTCGCAGTATCGCAGCGCTTATGCCCTCTATCGCCAAGGATGTGCAGACGAAAAGTGCAGTCAAAGCGAGCTCGACACAAGGTTCAAGAATTTTCGTAAAGCCCTTGCTCGCTATCAAGTTACCCTCAACGAAACTCCCAATCTTGCTGTCAAAGTGGACATGCCAATGGTAGTAAAACCTGCGACGAAGGACAGTGATCCACTTCGTTACGTCCGAGGTCCGCAAAGGACTCCAGGGAGAAGTGGTTCTGTAGGTATCAACAGGCAGCCAACAGGTGGCGCTCCTTCACCAACTATTGGCCCTCCTTCATCAATAGGTGTTGGCAGTTACCCAACTAGCGGCGCAGGCATTGGTGACCACAATCCAAGCCATGGCATCTCAAGCCAACCAACGAGTGGTGGTGTGAGACCTTGTAATCCAGAAGAGCTCGAAACAGCAGGATCTGCAGCCTCCTCATTCCCACAAGTTGACCCCCCAGCAACTACTGGCATAGACGCATTTGGTGACTGACATCATCTATCATGAAACTCATGACAGAGGACACTCACACAGCAATCACTGAAAAGAACAGAAATCTAGCACCTCAAAATGAGGTCACTGAGACGATTGTTCAGCCCAAAAAGCCTTCCAAGTCAAACCGTTACTGGTTCATCTATTTGCAGGTTATTGTCGTCTTTGCTCTCTTCAGTTGGAATGGCGGACCTTTTGAAAACATCGAACGTTGGCTCCTGGATTTCCAATATGTATTCGCTGCCAAGATTTCGCAACCGCCCGTCTCAGGGAAAGTAGTCGTCCTTGCTGTTGATGACTCCAGTCTTTTCGAAGTAGGAACACGCTGGCCCTGGAATAGGCGATTGATGGCATCAGTCATAGACAGCGTTAGCGCTGATGGTGCAAAGGTCATTGGCATGGGACTCGTGCCTGCCTTGCGCTCCTATAATGACAGTGCTCAGGATCAGGTCTTGGCGAGGTCCATTCAAAATAGTGGCAGATTAGTTCTCATCACTCCACCTGAAGAGAGCGGTGAGGCAGCAACGAACCGACCTCTTTCAATGTTCATCAAGGCTGCAAAATCCATTGGTAGCGACCGTGTAGCAGCAATGGGAAACCTTGGTCGTCGTCAAGTGACTCTTCGTCCACTCCAATTAGAGAAATCCCCATCCTTTCTCGGTGAAGTCTTTCGACTCTTTGGAGAAAAGGATTATCTGAAAGCTGCTGACGAAAAAGGAAACGTTGACATCAATCTGCGCCTCTTGTCTCAGAAGAATCTCGAAGGAATGACCATTCCCGTCGTGGATGTAATCAAAGGCCGTTGCTTAAAAGGAACATTCAAAGATAAGTTGGTCTTCATTGGTGTGACAGCTTCCATAATTGCAGAGCGAACTTACATGCCAACTCTGGGTGATGTGCCAGCAATCTACCTCTACGCAGGAGCAGCTGAAACAATATGCTCAAATGCCAAACTAGAGCGCTTGGCAGGTAGCTCCTTTTTGATGACATTGCTTTCATTCCTCTTGGCTTTTCTCATCGCCTTCAAGAGAAAAAGACGTGCTTTTGGTGTGGCCTTTTGTGCCCTCATCTCGCTCTCGAGCTTTGTTTTTGGCACCGTAGCACTGTTATTCAATATCCATCTGCCTCTTCTTCCAGTGCTTTTTGGTCTTTGGCTCTTTTATCAAACGGCTCAGTCTTTGGACACTCTGCGCCAAGCCGAAAAACAGCGCGAGACAGTCCGATCTTTGGTGCAAGCTTCGCGAAAAGCGAAGATAGATCCCAAACTCATCGAACACATCAATATGAGTTTTGGCCTCGAGTTAGGCCCATTGCCTGCAGGTGGCGGCAGTTCATTACCTGCAGGAATCCGGTTCATTGAAGAGTTGCTTGCTGGCCAATTCGAAGATGCCGAACTCATTGGCAAAGGTGGTATGGGACTAGTCATCAAAGCCAAAGATCTCAAACGCGATGAATTCGTAGCTCTGAAAGTGCTTTCTCCAGCCCTAATTGATGACAAAGAGGGCCGCAGGAGATTTAAACGCGAAGCAAAAGCCATGGAGCGCTTGGACCATGAGAATGTAATCAAAGTCCACGACCACATTGATGAGGAGTTCCCTTATATCGTCATGGAATACCTACGGGGAGAAAGCCTGCGCACCCATCTCCAGAGATGGGAGAAGTTGGAACCCCAAGAGTTCTGCCGCATCTTCCGAGACGTCTGTAATGGAGTGGCATACGCCCACAAAGAGGAGGTCGTTCATCGCGATCTCAAGCCAGACAACATCTTCATCACTGACGACAAAGGCGCCAAGGTCGTAGACTTTGGCTTGGCCCATCTCAAAGACATCACAGCAATGACTCGCACAGGTTTTGTCCTCGGTACACCACGTTATATGGCTCCAGAACAACGTTGTGGAGATCTCATCGACGATAGAACTGACATCTATGCCCTTGGAGTCATGATGTTAGAATGTATCATCGGTTCAGAGCGTTATACACAACGGTTTGGGCGTTATGGTGCCACGCCTAATGTGGAAGGTTTGCCCAAAGTGTGGCAGCCATTAAAAAAGATATTGGAGAGCTGCCTGCAGGAAGAGCCTGAAAAGAGGCCTGCTTCCGTGCAAGAGGTAATCAAAGCTCTTGGTGAGCTAGAAAGCACCTCTGGGCAAATGCAAGCTTCAGCAGATTATGCAACGAAAGTCACGACAGAAAAGATCTCTGTATAAACGAGGAGTGAGCGGACTCGAGATACTCGTGGCCGTTGTTCTCGTCACCCTCGTTGCATTACCAGCAATCACCCTCATGCAGCAATCAGGTCGGGGAGTGGAAAAAACGGGCGACGCCATGCTCGTAGGTGCCATTGCCAAGTTCATTGCAGGAGATTTGCGTGACAAATCATTCGATGAAGTGAAACCTTTGAAATGGACTTCATTGAAAAAGAGCAAAGGCAAAAACTCAGCCTTGTCTTTCCTCAAGGCCCTCAAAGCTCAGAACAAAACCGACGACAAAGGGCTGAAGAAACTCGAAAACCAATTCGAATCTCTTCGATATCGATTAGAGGTCAAAGAAGACACACCAAACAAATCGCTCAAGACGGTAACCATCCATCTCGAGATGAAAGGACGTCCTTCTAGGCTCAGACGATCATTTACGACCATTTTGGCGAGGCGTAAATGAAAAAGAGAAATCGCAATGCATACACATTTGTCGAATTGGCCATTGGTCTTACCTTGCTCGCTGTTGTCCTACTCATCGTGGCCAACCTACTGCGTCTTACCCGTGTCTTCTCTCGGGGCGTCGTTTCTCGTGAAGCAGCCCAAGAAGCCTCGCTGCTTGCTCTGAGAAAAATGGCAGACAAAATCTCTGAAGCTAGTGACATAACGTGGCCACAGGCAAAAAATCCCAAGGAACTTGGTGAGTTCCTCGTGTTTAGAACATTCGAAGAAGAGATAGCTTTCCTCTATCTGGACAAAGAACGAAATGCAGTAGTTCTCCGTCGAGCATATCTAGACCAAGGGAAATTCAAATTGGTGAAAGACGAATTGCTTTGGAAATCACCAGGATTTTCCAAACTAATGTTTGGCACGACGAGAGGCAGAAGCGGCGCAAAACAAGTACAGATTGCAATTCAAGCTGGTGAAGAGTGGTTCATCGACAATGTAACGACGTGGAATGCTGGTAGATAAATGAGAAAAAACCGAAAAGGATTTACCATCGCAGTCGTTCTCGCAGCCCTTTTCATCGTGCTACTCATAGTGATGACCCTCGTGATGCGTTTGGCTAGCCACTCTGGTCGTGTACGCAAAAACCTCGAAGTACAAGCAGCTCGTTTGCTCTCTGAAGCTGCAATCGTCCACGGTACGAACATGACAACATCGACAGCCAAGGCAGTCTTTGCAGATGGTTCCTATGAGATTGTCACCAGAGAAGAGCAAAGGCGTGGCCCCTTAGACCAAAAAGTTATCCACATCGTAACTCAGGCAAACACAAAACAAGGTGGTCATACAGGCTGTCTTTACACTTGCGAAAAATACCCCGCGGGACAAATCGTCCCACTTTATCTGAACCGTTTTGAGCGCAAACTCAAGTTGCAGGATGATGTGGTAGTTCGCCAACTCATCAAAGGAAAACTGATAACCAAAAGAGAAGAGCGACTACGAAAGAAGTACAACAACTTAAAGGCAGAGATGGATATGTCCAAACCGGATTATGATAAGGCATTGGGTGGGTTGAAGGAGTCATTCAAAAAGACTGTTGTTAGCGAAAAATGGGATGAGCTATCACAGATATTGAAGGCAGACAAAATGTAATGCCTTACATGTGCCGACTATAATAATAACGAAGGTACTCAACTTTTTGATTGCGGTCACACATGATTTATTTTGTTAGTTTAGTCAGTCTCTTGTTAGGGATTGGTCTTCTCATGGGGGTCAGACCCTGTTGTTATCTATTGGTTCCTGAGGTTGTGCTTTGGAAAAAGCTCTTTGGCATCACACTTACGCCTATGTACAGAAAGACCGTAGGAACACTCGTCATAGTTCTTTCTATCGCCATGTTGACCTTTCGAGCTTGGTTTGGCCTAGTTTTGAGGTTCCTCTAATGGAATATGTTGATTGTTTGTTAGAAGGCGAAGAGAAGAAACGAGACATATTCCTAGTCTTGACCCTATGGGCAATAGTCTTACCAATTGGTTTATATCTAGCGCTTAGTTCTATCAGCAGTGGTCCGCCCCCTATTGATATATTGCAAAATGCAGGGGTCGCGTCCGCAAAGAAGCTTCTGACCAAGCGCGTTCCTATTCCAAAAGGAGAGTTTTCCGTATTGCTCTCTCCCAAATTCCGTTCGGAGAGCTTTCCAAAAGCAAAAATGGTTGCTGCAAGATTGCCAATCGGAGCTCCTGGTGCAATCGTAGCTATTGGAGTATTAAACAATCCACATGGTTTCAAAGCTGTGTCACCAAAATTTACAGAAGAGAGAAAAGCCGTATACAGCCAGAAGTGGACGAAATACCTGGAGATGTTAAGAGGAGAGTACAAAGCAGGAAAACTTGTTGAATACCGTCCCATAACAGCCAAGGGACTGCCTGGATTTGAGGCGCACTTCAAAGAAGGAGACGTTGATAAGCGGCAGATAGAGCTTTATGCCGGAACTCGCTGTTTTAAGTTTGAAGTTGCACGCATCGGTGCACCTCTGAGCTATGAGGACTTGGCCTGTTTTTATGCTGTGGTCTCTTCAATGGAAGATTTTTCAGAGCTAAAAAAAATTCTTCTAACACAATGAGGACTTAGCTTGTCTTGCCTACTGAAGGCTTTGATATAGACCATCGCAGAAATGGAGACAGCTCGATGAACGAGTCGAATAAACTAAAAAAGATGCTTATCATCTTATGGTTGGTGACCTTCCTGCCTTTCACCTGTACAGGTTGTGACTACTCCAACCTAGGAGCACTGCTCGACGTAATCTCAGTCGTTGCGTCCTGTTTCCCAGGGTGGGGAACAGTAATTGCAGGCGTTTGTCAGGTGATCAAAATTGGCGCAGGAATGTATGGCCAATCGAGGGCCCAAGACGAATATGACCAAGCGATGGCGGAGGGGCGACAGCCTGACTACGACGATACAACGAGAGCACTGATGGGAATTGGTGGCATGGGAGATCCAGGTTCCAATGAAGATCAGTCTCAGACCAATGCATTGGTAACAGCAGGAGCACAGGTAGTTGCTTCTGGATACAGCACATATCAAAACAACAAAAAGCAGAATTCATTTAGTGGTGGTAATAAGAGCAATAACAACAAGTGGATCAATCCAGATACGGGCAAAGAATATGAGATGAATCAGCCGACGACAAAGAAGACAAATACGACTAAACTCGACACGTCAACGTCTCCGGCATACGAAGGATGGAGACGCGAGAATGGCTATTGGAAAGCAGACGATTTGGATATAGAATATAACTCTAAACCACCAACTCACTTGGCTCCCGATATTATTGGTGGAAGGGTCTATGGTCTTACAGTCGATGCAAAAGGGCCAAACACAACATGTTCCTATGGTGGTTGGAATTTTGACCCGGCTTTACAGGAGTGGTCTGGAAGTGGAACCGGCCCAAAACCACAGTGGGCTCCAGTGATTGACAAAAAAACTGGACAAGCAACAGGCTACAAACCGCTCAAACAATAGACAGTATCAAGAAGAGCCCATATGGACTAAAATGTATTGATGGTGAAACACCAGTCACATAGGTCCAGCCGAAAACGAAGGTGCCGACGTGGAATCGGCACCCTTGTTTTTATGGTGCTCATAGTACTCGCCGTACTTTTCATCTTTGTCTGTTTTCAACAGGTCATCGAAGGTGTCACGAGACAGCGTGAAAGTTTGTCCAGTGGTAGACGGGCCTTTTATCTTGCCAATGCTGCCATCAATGAAGGACTTTTAGCTTTCAAAGAAGAGGTAAACGTACCTTCAGCTGATCCTAACTCTTGGTTTCAGAGAGTACGTAAACGATTAGCTTCTGATTATGATGGTTTGGAACGAAAGCTCTTAAAATCCGAACTCACAAAAGGCCTAGTCGATTCTTCGGGTGTAAAAGTAGCTCACATCGACGTTGCTGTATGGAGTCAATATTCCATCAACACTTTGCCTTATGAGAAAGTAGCCCTGTTGACCATAACAGCGGTGATTGATGTGCCTAGACGATTACCTAGCCTTATGGGCAGATACATCCGCAGGAACGTACAGAAGACATTTGAACTGAGGCAAGTTCTCATTACGCCTCCGCGTCCTTTCGATGGTTTCACTTTTTATCTGAGTAGATGGATGTACTTGGGGAACCGAAAGTCGGACTACGAAAAGTTTGAACGTGATTTAGAGAAACAAAGGGTGCAGCTCCAGGACAATCTGCGAAAACATATGGAATGCACTCGTGACAATGTGAAGAACATAATCGACCAGTGTAATAAAATCGTCGACGAATACGATCGAACGGTAGAAAAGATAGAAGATAAGCTCAGTGGATCCGATGAACGAAAAGCGAAGCAAAAACTTCAGCAAATTGTTGATCAAAAAGTTGCCGAACAAGGTTTTGACAACTATGAGGAAGTGAAACTAGTTGCAAGTTTATCAGCTGAATGTTGGTTCGATGCAGCAGGGTATAGCAGAGAGATAAAAAGGTTCACATTCCCTCCCTTCCGCAAGGGTTCAGAGGATTTGGAAAATCCTGTATATGTCGAGCGACCAAATCTGCAGTCTTCAGAGATGGCTCTCGAGTTTCCTGAGCCTCCTGAGCTACCTGAATTCCCTGTATTTCCCCAGGGAAAGGCCTTTATCCAGCAGGCAGATTGGGAGAACGAGTTATCCTTTTTGTCATCAGAGTACAAGAAGTGGTTCAGTGATAGAGAAAGCCAGCTTCCTCCTTTTGAAAGTGCCTTGCAGCAAGAACTGACACGCCACGAGACACTTTTTAAGTTGGTGCCCAATGATTGGGTGAAGATCTTTCAAGAAGAGTACGAGCCACTGTCAGTACATAAGGCTTGGAAACACAAAGCTTCTTATTGTTTTGCCAACCAACAGGAGTGGGAGAATTTCGTTCCCAAAATCGGTGGTGTCTATTTTCTTGATGGTGTTTATCACATTGATGGCGCTCTTCAGTTGGGCAACATTAGCTACAAAGGTACTGGAGCAATCGCCGCCACTGAGAATATTGATATTGATGGTGCCTCTAATAGTGGTGATGGTGTGTTGACTCTCGTTGCAGGGAAGCAGCTGTACCTGAATGGCTCTGTGCAAGCTGGCTTGGTTGCTGCGCAGGGCGCTATCAGATATAGCGGAAATAGCTATAAAGGTTCTGCTGCTGCCTTTAGTCATAGTGGTGACGATTTTTCTGCTCAATTCGATCCCAACTTGGCATCGAGAGCAGAGGGTGATCTTGATGTACCTGAGCGCTTTTGGATTAATGTAGCGCCTTATCATTTGGCCTGCAATTTTGTGAGAAATTAGTGATGAAACGTAGAAGTCGTGATAGAGGAGCCACTTTTCTAGGGGTTCTCATCGCTACTGTCATCATTGCTTTGGCTATCCTCCCGATGATGTCAACACTCATCGACCAAACACAAAAGACCACTATGAGTAGGGACAGAATTTTTGCGACTCATTTGGCTAATTCGGTGATTGAGCGACTTCGTCTCGAAAAGTATTCACAGGTAAAACTCTATTGTTCCTCAATTGAAGCAGGTGAAGCTTTCATCAATGAGGACAAATGGCTCAATCCAGAAGATGCTCCAGCGAAATACAAGCGCATGGTCACCAGGTTCAGGAGGATGGCCATTGTCGAGGAGTTGAGAGATAGAGCTGGCAAGCTAGAGGTCATTGTTACGTGGACTGAAGATGGCAATGCACGCCAAGTGTCCGTTTGCACCATTCTCGTTGATGACTTTTTTCCGGGGGGCAAACCGTGATACGCAGAATGAGAGATAAGAGACGGAGAGCTTTGACGTTGGTCGAAGTATTGATGGCATCTGCTGTTGGCTTTGTTCTTTTGACTGTTTTGTGGCGGCTTTTTTCCGGAAGTCTGCAACAGTTTTACCGTACTCAACGGCATTTGGAATCCATGCAAGTGGCACAAATGATAGTTGAATTCGTGGAGAATGACTTGCAAGCCATGATAGTTGAGGACGGAGAAACACCAACCGTTCTAGAGAACATGTCAGCAAGAAGCTCGATTACTTTTTATGCCTCTCGTGGAGATCAAGCAGGTGGCGGTATCTATTTTGGCAAACGCGTGAAGTATGGTCTCGTACCCATCGAAGGAACGCCCTATTTCTATTTCCAGCGAAATGGTCGCACTCTGTACAACATGCCTTTGAAAAAGCTCGTTTTCGAGCCTTTGGAAGTTCCAGCTTTTCATAGCCTACCCAACAAAAAGTGTAATAACTATTTTATGAGAACAACTGTTGTTGCAATGGATTCGACATTGAGGGGTGAGTACACGTTAGTCGCATTGACGGGCTTGGAGTTGATTAGTGGCAGAATATCGAATAGCCATTGGAATGAAACTAAGATTCCCTGCATTCGACTGCAAAGTGCTGAATGAAAGACCATCGAGCTACTTGTTCTAAAAAGGGACGATTAGGGAACCAGCGTGGAATTGGCACGTTGGTTTTTATGGTTCTTGTCGTGGTTGCTGTTCTTTTTATCTTTGTATTCATGCAACACTTCTCTACAGCCGTTACACGGCAACGCGAAAGTCTGTCTTTGGGTCGACGAGCCTTTTATCTGGCTGAGGCAGCCATTAATGAAGCCCTCTTGGAATTCAAGTCATCGGTTAATGTACCTTCACAAGATCCAAACTCGTGGTTTTTGTTGGCTCGCGAAAAACTGACTCCTTCATATAGCCGCCTGGCTCGCAAGACTCATATTCCAGCTATTACCAAAGAGCTCTATGACGAGGAAAACATCAAGGTCGAAGCTGTTGATGTTGCTATGTGGTCACAGTTTTCAATCAACAAACTTCAGTATGAAAAAGTTGGTCTTTTGACTATGACTGCCATCGTCCAGATCCCAAGAAAGTTACCTGGCCTCTGGGGCAAGTATGTTAGGCGAAATGTTCAGAAGTCATATGAGTTCCGCCATGTACTCATAACGCCACCTCGTCCTTTTGACGGTTTCACTTTTTTCCTTGATAAGTGGGATTATCTGCAAAAGTCTAGTGATCAATATGGCGAATCCCAGGAAAAATTCTCAAGGGCAACTGACAAACTTGGTGATGCCATCAACAACAGTATGAAAGCACAAAAGTCTCAGATTGCTATTGTCGTTGAATGGGCCAAGAACCGCGTAAAAGAATATGATGAGGCCAAGCAAAAGATTGCCGACCTATCCAGTTTCGAACTAATGCAGCTTGGCAAGAGTCGAAGCGAGCTGTATGACAAATTGGACACTGAAGCAGAAAAAATTGCCAAGGACTATGGCTTCAAAGATGCTGCAATGGTGCAGATAGCAGC
>CAZXTJ010000148.1:0-14405 GCA_964643655.1 uncultured bacterium | reverse complement strand
GTTTATGACTATCGTGGACTGTCAACCTGCATAGCCACTTGTATGACAGAGACAGCGCAAGAAGATGAAATTCGCTCGCTCATTCTGCAGCCAGATGGACATCTTTACCATTCGTGGAACTATAGAGGAAGCTGTCTAGCTTAGTTGGGAAACAAGACCTGAGTGTAATTCTCTTCGAGATCAGTGATAGTCACGCGCAGGAGACGCGTATCAGGAACTGATGACTCTTCGTTTCCATAAAGACGGTCAAAATAACCAACTCGACGAGCCAAGGCTTTCATAGCCCGACGAGTGTATTTTTTCACAAGATATTTACGATTGCTGTCAGCCTGTTCATAATCAACTTCTGGAACGGTGGCACGCCACTCAAAGGTGTCATTTTCCTCGCCATATTCTAAAAGAACAGCTGCTTCATATCGATAATCTTCAGATGAGTTCTCAGAAAAGGTGTTCAGCAAAATTCGCCCAACTGGCCCTAAAGTTGCCCAATTGGCTAGCAAAAGAGCTTTGCCATAGGACTGACCACCTGCAGCTTTGCGCACTACCAACCGTTGAAGAGTTTTTTCAACACCTTTGGAGTTATCAGCGCACAGAGCTGAAGTTGGAAAAAGAGAAGAAAAGAGGAGTGCAAAACACGCTAAACCACCGATGAACAGTCTCACCGAGGACCCACCCTTCCTAGCCGCCCGCGACTTCGGCTAAAGAACATCTCGTGCTCGGGCGACATAATAGCACCTCATTGCTCAAATGACTACTCTGTCTTCAAAAGAGTGCCTCCAGGAAACTCGAAATAGTTACCCACCTCATCACTTTTCAGCTCAAGTAGCTTGCGAAGAGCTGAGCTTCTCTTTTCCAGGCGAAGGAGTTCTTTCTTCACAAGGGACATCTCACCTTTGTTAACAAAGCGAGAACGAAAATGTGTTTTTCTGTTATTGCAGAAAATTGGGTATAGGCGCAAAAACCAATCGAGCTTTTTACTCACCTCAGCAAAGCTCACTTCGGCAATGAGACTAAAGGGAGGTTTTTTGTCTTTGTCATATCGGCCTTTGGTGTTGAAAACAAAATTACCGAGGCTATAAACGATCCATTTACCCTTGTACTGCTCGATTTCCTGCAACATATGGGCACCATGGCCCAAGATGAGATCAGCTCCGGCATCGATTAGTTTATGAGCCAAACGTTGTTGATGGTAAGAACGCCAATGATAATTCTTGCCCCAATGGGGAAAGACGACGATAAATGCGTCTTTATGGTTTTGCCGAAAACTTTTTATCTGTGCTGGTCCGCTCTCATCGGTCCAACCATTTACACCACCAAGTTTGCCCTGAGCATAAAAGGAATATTTGCGTTGATAACGAGGGCGATATTCGAAAGCTCCAGATAGAAGCAATGGGATCTTGCCTTTGCCAACATTAATAGTTGTCAAATGAGCACGAGCAGCACAAGTTGTTGAAAGACCGCCACCAAAAGAGGGCATAGAGTACTTCTTCAGCGATGTTATCGTCTCTTTCAAACCTTCTAGGCCATAGTCCATGGTGTGGTTGTTCCCCAAAGAAACGACGTCTATTCCCCATCGAAGCAGAGCTTTGGGCGTTTTGACTGGGTGAGAATGATGAATATACGATTTTTTGCCCAAGTGAGGGGACTTGCGCTGCGTCGTAATAACAGTCTCAAGATTGGCAACAGCATAATCGGCGCGCCTCGTAATTGTCCCTATCTCTTCAATGGAATAGTCATAACCAAGATCAACGAGCACATTCCCCTGCCCCCAGCGAGCAAAACGCTCTTGGTAACTCTCAGCAAAGTTTGTGTCACCACAAAAGACAATGCGTTTCTCGCTCACCTTGGCACAAAGCCAAGCAGGGAAGAGATACAATGCGCAAATCAAAGAGACGAATAGTTTTCTGTTCATAAGGTAATGCTATCGTCAACGGCTACCACAAGCAACGTCAGAGAGTGAGCATCTTCATTTTCCTTGAATGGCATTGACCACTTCACTGGCATCAAATCTGCTGATGTGATGATATTGAGCCATCATCTTCTTGGCCAGTTTGCGCATATAACGTAAAGCAACAGCTCCATCCTTTGTATCGAGAACAAGGGACTGGATTTGGCTATCTCGTATTCTTCGAGCAACAATATTCAATTCGTCTTCGATTGGATTGGAATAGTCTAATGGCACGTTTGCTTCACCATCTGAGACAACTACTAAGACAGGTTCTAACTCTCCATAGCGGGCGCGTTCTTGGCGCAGCAAATTCCATCCTGTGAGCAGTCCGGCAGCTAACGGACTAGAGCCACCAACAGTCAATGCTCTCAGTTGATGGCGTGCGCGGGTGACACTTTTGGTTGGTGCAAGGATGACATTGGCACCATCTTCGCGAAAGATGACAAGACCGACTCTGTCACGCGATTGATATGCTGATGTAAGCAAACCCAAAACTGCACCTTTCGCTGCCCCCATCCTCTTTTTCGACTTCATAGAGCCTGATGCGTCGACAACAAATACAACGACACGACGTTTTTGGTTACGCCTGACTTTTACTTGTAGGTCATCCAAACTCAAAGGCAGAAGTTCGTTTTTTCCCTTGAGAGCCCTTTTGAGAACTGTTCCCGCAAGAGCCAGGTCACGGATTGTGTGTCCTCTTTGCCAGGGTTCATAACGAATGTAACGACCACGAAGGCGCTGACTCGATTTTTTTGTCCCACTTCGCCCGCGACGATTTGCAGCACGCAAAGCTCTCAGGTCCAAGTCAGCAGTACAAATGAGAGGATCTTCCTCTACGAGTGTTTCTTCAGTTTTTTTTTCAGGAAAGAAATGAGAGTCGAGCCTGCCGCCTGGTTTCCAGGCACTTGCATGCTTTCCACCTCCTCGTGGCCAACGCCCCATTCACGTTCCCAATGGTCCGTCTCTTCTACAGCAGCTGTTAAAGCAGGCCCAGTCGTGGTTGCTCCACCTGCACGTGATAAAGCCTCTAAAACGAGCCTCTTGCGGGCTTCGTCACTTTCCACAGGTGAACAGGCTACACGATGAAGGAGAACCAATGGAGCAATATCCATGACCTGTTCTTTCGTTACTTTTTCGCATTCAGTCATGGCAGCCACAGCTCTTGCCGTTTTAGTCAAAACGACTTCTGCTCTGTGACCAGAGGCTCCCGATTCAACTGCTAATTGCACAGAGAACTCAACGACATCATCTGGTATTGCCACTTTTTGAAGGGACTTCCGTGCTCTTACAATCTGCTGCAGAAGTTGCTTTTCGTCTTCTTGCCATTCATCACGGAAAAGATCAGGAGCACTTTGAAACTGCAAGTGTCTTTTGACAATGAGTTTTCTCTCTTCCACCGAACTGACCGTTTCAATGGGAACACACAAACCGAATCTATCGAGAAATTGTGGGCGTAACTCCCCCTCTTCAGGGTTCATTGTGCCTATCAGTAAAAATCTAGCAAAGTGACTTTCGCTAATCCCTTCTCGCTCTACTACGTTCACACCAGAAGCTGCCACATCGAGCAGGACATCAACTAGATGGTCGTCGAGAAGATTGACTTCGTCCACATAAAGTAGCCCATTGTCTGCTTTGGCAAGCAGCCCACTGGCAAAGCTCCTTTGGCCCTCGCTTAAGGCTCTCTCCAACTCCAATGACCCAACGAGCCTATCTTCTGTCGTGTTGAGTGGCACCTCAACGAGTTGTCCCATGTTCTCTGCTTGGCCAATAATTCTGCCCAATGCTCTAACAGATGTTGTTTTGGCTGTACCTTTTGTACCTCGAAGCAAGACACCACCAATTGATGGGTCTATCAAACCAATGAGCAGGGCAGCTTTCAATTCTGGCTGGCCAACAATGGCAGAAAAGGGATAATCTCTTCTTTCCAATTTAGAGGCGGTCATGGGATGGCTCAGCGTTCAGCAGTGGCGAATTCATTGATCACAGTCACATAGTCAGGATCAGATAAAATGGCGCCGGGACCAATACCCAGCTCTCCTTGTGGTACATCGCCCTTAAAAAACCTGACCCAGAATTGCCACACTTTGTCACCAGCGGATTTATAATCCATCTCTTTCAGAGGTGTGGGCACTAATTCCAATCCTTCGAGAAAAGCTCTGTAAATCAACTCAGAGCAATAAATCTCTTCATTATCTATACGATATTTCATGTCGTAGGGGACTCCCAAGAATGAACGTGCAGTATTGATGAATGACTCTCGGTCATTTTTGTTTGCAAAGGGATATCGTACAACTGCAATCTTTCCGTTGCCGTATTTCAAGAAAGCAGAAAGGCTAATCTCTTCTACGGTAGTTCCTGCGTGTAAGACTCTCGTCTCTCCAGCCTCATTCTTGTCAATAATGCCCACGTGACTCACAGGTGAGCCCGTTGTTTTGCAAATATACCAGCCAGCATGTGTTCGCAAAGCAATGAAAATGATATCGCCGCATTGAAACTGACTCTCCGTGGGTTTTTCAGCCCATGCGAAGGTGCAACAAAAGGCCAAGAACAAAGATATGAATATGTATCTATACATGATCATTTTCAGGATTATGGCTTACAGAAAGCAAAGTGGCAATGGAAAAGCTCCGTAGCTTCATACTACGGAGCCCTTCTTGACCTACAAAAAGGTCTATTTATCCTGCCCTGCAAGAATTTTCATGGCTTCGATTGAGCAACGAATTGCATCTTCGACGCCAACTTTTTTTACAATGGGTTGATCACAATAGGTGAGACCAATGACAGCGAGAACTTCACCGACACGTACTTTCTTGATTGAACCAACGACAAAGAGAGCAGAGGCTTCCATTGAAGTCGAAATCACATTTGCCCTCTCCCAGGCTTTCCACCGAAGAGCCTGATGTTCAGCCATTGGTAGACCTTCTTCGCCTTCTGTGTAAAAAGCGTCTTTCGTATGGCCAATGCCTGCGTGAGCCGTGAGGCCAAGTTTCTCTGCTGCTTGGCGCAAAGCCAAGGTTACATCCAAGTCAGCAACAGCAGGATACGAAAGGGGAACGTACTGAGCTGTCGTCCCATCTTCGCGAACAGAGGCTGTTGTGATGGCCAAATCACCAACATCGACACCTGGCTGCAATGATCCGCAAGTACCAACTCGGATGAAGGTGTCACAACCGATTTTGATGAGCTCTTCTATAGCAATGGCTGCCGAAGGACAACCAATACCAGTTGATGTACAGGCGATTGGCAAATTGCCAACTTTGCCTTTCCAAGTGCAATATTCGCGGTTAGTCACAACGTGTTCTGCTTCATCAAAGAATGAAGCTATCTTCTCAACACGTCCAGGATCACCTGGCAAGATAACGCAGCGAGGAATGTCACCAGGACCTAATTTAATGTGGTATTGCTTTTCAGACACGGTTGAGTGACTCCCTTCAGCGTTTCATTAGTTTTTTGGTCGTTTTCGTTTCAGCGAGGACTTTACCTTTTCGTATGACAATTCTATCAGGCCTTACACGGAAGGCTTCCTGCACAGTCTTGCAATCGAGGATGTTGAAGCTCGCATCTTTTCCTTTGGCCAAACCATAGTTGGCAAGACGTATGGTCTGTGCAGCACGTTCAGTGGGCATGTCATAAAGTTTTTCAACTTCACTTGGCTGACTCAAATGGGCAGCATGGGCTGTAATGAGGCCCACTTCGAGCAAATCGGCTTGTCCGAATGTTGGATAGAAGGTGTCTTTCAAACAGTCTTGGCCATAACAAACATTGATGCCAGCAGCCATCAATTCTTTCACACGAGTAATGCCACGGCGATAGGGCTGTTTGTCATAACGACCTTGCAACATAAGGTTAGTTGCCGGATTAGTAATCATATTCATTTTGGCTTCTTGCACAATGCCGATTACTTTTGCAGCATAGGGATCTGGATAAGCAGAAAGTGCACAGGTGTGACCAGCTGTAACCCTACCAAAATAACCCTCTTCAATAGTCCTCTGAGCCAAAATGGCAAGTGATCGTGCACCTGGATCATCGGTCTCATCAACATGCATATCAATGTCTGCATCGAACTGTTTGGCAATGCGGAAGGCAACATCAATGTGTTTACGCCATTCGTCAGGCGTTCTTTCATTGTAGGGCATACCACCAACAACGTCACAACCGAGTTCCATTGCCTGTTCCATCAATTTCTCAGTACCAGGATCTTGAATGATACCCTCTTGAGGGAAAGCTACTATCTGCAAGTCCACGAGGTCTTTGTACATCTCGCGCACTTCCAAAAGTCCTTTGACTGCTTTCAGTTTGACGATAGTGTCAACGTCAACGTGTGTACGCAGAGCAGTCGTTCCATTCATGACTGCCCACTCGATGACACGGCCTGCTCTATCGATGATGTCTTTGGTCGTATAACGATGTTTCTTCTTCCAAATAATCTCGATTGCTTCAGTGAGAGTACCTGAGATGTTTGGTCTGACGACTTCGCTAATGAGAGCCTTATCGAGATGAACATGAGGATCAACGAAGGTTGGTGTAACTAACTTGCCTTCGGCTTTGATTTCCTTTTTGCCTTTGGTTCTGATGCCCTTGGCAATTTTGGCAATCTTGCCATTGTCGACAGCAATGTCCCAGGCTCCTTTTTTGCCGCGCAGCGTTGCCTTGCGAACGATGAGATCCATAGTATGAAACCTTCCTTCGTCAGTCTTTTTTCATGCGTTTGGCAGCTAAACGGACTGCCTCAAAATATGATGGATAAATTGCACAACGACAGAGATGACCACTAAAGGCATCAGCAATTTCATCATCCGTTGGCTCTAAGTCTTGATCCAAAAGTGCTTTGGCAGCCATGACAAATCCTGGTGCACAATAACCACATTGGACGGCACCAACATCAATGAAAGCTTGCTGAATAATGGACAACTCTCCTGGCCCTTTGGCCAAACCCTCGATAGTGACTATCTCAGCTCCTTGAGCTTCAATGGCCAAGACTAGACAAGAGCGAATAGCCGTACCATTGAGAATGACTGTACAGGCACCACATTCACCGTTGCCACAGCCCTCTTTGGTTCCAGTCAATCCCATTTGTTCTCGTAAAAATTCGACGAGTGTGCGATGAGCCTCTACTTCTGCTTTCACCGCTCTACCATTCACAGTAAGCGACAGTTCATGTTTGCTCATTCCGCCACCTCCTCTGTCATACCTAACAAGTTTCTCAAACCATCCTCAGTTATATGGGCCACCATGGCTTTCTTATATTCCGGTGTGGCACGTAATGAAGTTGCGCGAGGATTGATTGAGTCACTGAGTTTTTGACCAGCTCGAGCTAGTTTTTCATCTGTTATGGGACCACGGGAGAGCATCTCTTCTACTTCAGTTGCTCTTAAAGGAACTTTCCAGACAGCGCCCATAGCTATTCGCACTTGACGATCTGACTCTTTTTCAGGCTCTATAACCATTAGTGCAACATTCATAGATGCCAAGTCCATTCCTTGAATGCGAGAACTTCGTCGATAATGTGACTTTGCATTCTTGGGAGGAACTGGTACACGGAGTGCCTTCAACAATTCGCCTTTTTCTAGAGCATTCCACGTTGGTCCTTTGTAAAACTCAGCCACTGGCAGAGTTCTTTCACCGTCGGGGCCGTGGATGACAGCTGTTGCTTCGAGAACGTACATTGGTGAACCGAACTCAGCACCTGGCGAAGCGTGAGCAATATTGCCGCATACAGTGGCTCGATGTCTGATCTCTTGGCAGCCGAAGACTTTACCTGCTTCGCGCAGAAGCTCTAATTGAGGAAGAGGATTTTCGTCTAACCACTTCAATAGGTCTGTAATCGTGGTCAGAGCACCGATGACCAAATCATCACCATCAAGAGAAATGCCTTCTAACTCTTGAACACCTTTGATGTCAACAACAGCTGGAGCTACATGTTTACCATCTCTGATTTTAACGAGAAGGTCTGTGCCACCAGCCAATATGCAAGCGTCATCAATGTCGTTAAGCAGTTTACAAGCCTCTTCGAGGGAAGTTGGTCTGTAATAATCAAAAGGTCGCAACATTTCACTCACCCTCTTTCTGTAGCTTGGCTAACATTCGTTCTGAGCTCAAGGGCAAATCAAAGAAATCAATGCCAGTTGCATCAGCTATGGCATTGGCCAGAGCAGGAGCGACGGCTACAATTGGATGTTCGGCAATGGGACGGCAACCAATCGGATTGTTTGATAGAGGAGTTTCCATGAAATGAACTACCAGTTCAATGTTTTGCGCATCTTGAGGAGTGAATATCTTATAGTCCGTCAGGCTTGCATTTCTGAATTTGCCGTCTTTGCCATATACGACCTCTTCAGTAAGAGCACCACTCAAACCATGGGTGACTGCACTAACCACTTGTGCTTTGGCCAAAGCAGGATTGATGATACGGCCAGGATCAACAGAAGTAATGAACCGTTTACAGCGGATTTCACCCGTTTTGGTGTTCACCTCTACTTCGGCAGCCTGACAGCCAAAAGTCCAAGAAGTTGCCAATTCACCTTTGCCTTTTTCATCAGCAAAAGTTGAATGAGGAACATAAGAACCAGAAACCAAAATGGGACTGCCAATGGTGTGACCGTCGGGATAACGGTAACCGTGGACAATCTCTTCTAGTTTGAGCACTTTTTCTTCGTCACCACGAAGGAAAACTTTACCTTTTTCGTAGTGCAACTCTTCAGGCTTCGCTTCGAGCACTTGGGCTGCAGTCTCTTTGATTTCTTTCAATGCTTTTTCCCAGGCACGAGTGATCGCCATACTCTGTAACCAAGAAGTCCTACTGGCAACGGTCTGCCACTCATAGGGGCTGAAATCAGTGTCAGTCACTCTAGGGACATACACTTTTTCTATGGGTAACTCCATGATTTCTGCAGCCATCTGGCGTGCAGCTGTGTGAGCACCCTGGCCCAAATCAGTGAAAGAAGAAAGCAGATGGACAGAAGCGTCTTCGTTGAATTTCAAAATGACAGTGGAATGTGCATTTGTGGTCATTCCAGGTGACTTCATAAAAGCAGCCAAACCTTTTCCCCGTTTGATATGTGGAGGTAAAGGTTTTTCATCTTTATCTTTCTTCAGCTCTTCGGCCACCTTCTCGATGAGCGCAGAAGGATTTCCATATTTGCTCGTGTCTATCTTCTGGCCAATTGAGTTGACGTGACCATCAGTGTAAGCATTCTTCAGTCGCAACTGAACGGGATCCATTTTTAACTCACGAGCAAGAAAGTCCATCTGACGTTCTGCCATGAACTGACCTTCAGGATGGCCATATCCACGATAAGCACCAACAGGCGGAGTATTCGTATAGACACCGCGGGCATGGATCTCTAGATTGGGGAAATAATATGGCCCCGTACCATTGTGACCAGCCAGAGGTACTATATTGACACCTGTCCAACCATAACCACCAGCAGCCAACATGACATCAATCTCGGCAGCCAACAAAGTGCCGTCTTTTTTTGCACCGAATTTGAAACGGCCAGAAAAACCACGGCCAAGGAGCGAGCCGAAGAACATCTCTTCTCTTTCGAGAACGTATCGCACCCAGTAACCTGGCAACATTTTGGCAAGCACACAAGTGAGGGGCTCTAAAGTTGCATCCGATTTGCCGCCAAAACCGCCACCGAGATAACCAGTATTGCGAACGGTCACCATATGTATGGGAATCTCAAAAGCTTCGGCGACGACAGCTCGAACTACAAAAGGCGATTGCGTTGAAGCCCATACCTCAAAACGGCCTGTGGGAGCACAACGGGCTATACAACCATGGGGTTCTAACTGAACGTGAGCCAAATGGGGAAAAGTGAACTCATTCTCTACGATGACATCACTCTCAGCAAAGCCCTTTTGAGGATCACCAGTAATGTTTTTGTAGTGATGGAACACATTGCTACCAGGTTCAGGATTGTAACTTGGAGCAATGTGATAGTTACCCATGTTGGGGTGAATGAGCTCAGCATCGGCCTTTACGGCGTCACGAACGTCGATGAGTGCAGGTAGAGGTTCATAGTCTATTTTGACCTTATCTGCACCTTCCACGGCGGCATCGGGTGTTGTGGCAACAACAGCGACTACAGGCTCACCATGCCAGCGAACACGGTCGACAGCCAATACCTGCTGATCGATTACACCATCACCGAAAAACCAGGGAGCGTCCTTTCCCGTCGCAACGAGACGAACACCAGGAACTGCTTCAGCAGCAGCTTTGTCAATATTCCTGATGAGTGCGTGAGCTTGATTCGAACGCACGACTTTCACGTGCAACATATTAGGAAACTGCAAATCGGCCACGTACCGCGCTTCACCAGTCACTTTTTCGACAGAGTCAATGCGCTGCACATCTGTGCCAACGTAATCGAACTTCATATGGTTAAACGTCCTTCCGCTGCTCGAATACGTAAATCATGTGTATCGTTCAGAGTACCAAAGAATGGCAGCTTCTTACAATTTAATGAAGTTAAACTGAAACTAAACTGCCGAGACAGTACTATTGAGCCGGGGCGAAAGGTTGTCAAATAGACAATCTCCTCAATGATGAATACATTGCAAAATTCACATATCTTTCCTTGTTCCACTGAAGAGATCTACGATGAAATAGTGGGGGGTGGCTCCAATGTCACGTCCCCCTCCTCTTCCGTCGTGACGAAAGGAGCAATAGATGGCAGGTTCCTACGATCTCGAGAAGACACTTCGACCACCTACGCGAGAAAGGCCGCCTTATCCGGCCAAATTCATCACCCTCGCCTCTGGCGAAAAGATGGTCATCCGAGAAGCCAAGCATGAGGAGATACCTTTTCTCCTGGAGATTATCGAACCGCTCATTCGAGTGAAAGACGACTTCTACGACATTGTTGCCGCCCGTTTTTACGCAGAACTCCTGGGTATGTTCCGGTATCGTGTTCGCGATGAATATTGTCTCGTAGGTGCGATAGACGGCATGGTTGCTTCTTTGTGTAATGGTCGACTCATTGACGAGAGCAGCGGAATGAGTTACCACACAATGACGGTGAAACGCGGTTTGCGTTGTGGTGCACAAATGTTTGCCGCAAAGATGGAATACCACATGGAATTCATGGAGCAGGACGAAGTTTTCATCGTTGCTGAAAGCCCAATTGGTTTTCGTCGCTGGATGATTGAATATCAGCTCGAACCTAGATTTGAATTCCAGCACGAACTAGGTGGTGTGCCAAGCTTCGTATTGACACGAGAACTCTATTTCAACGCCAAAGAAAGGCTTGTGGCTGGTACACGCCCAGTTCCCGAGGAGCTACTCAAAGGCTGCGAAGAACTCGAAGGACCAGATGAATACCCGCAAATCCCTAACTGGAAGCCGCGGTGGTGTAAATGAGAGATGTAGGTATTGTTGGCATTGGCCACACGAGTTTTGGCAATTTACGCAAATACGAACTCATCGAAATTCTTGCCTATGCAGCTCAGGAAGCCATGGAGGATGCTGGCGTTGAAGGTGACGTCGATCAGGTCGTCGTCGGCTCTATGGGCGCGGGCATACTGGGCCACCTCTCTGGAGCAGAGTCTGCAGTAGTTTCTACATTGAACCTTGAACCTGCAGCTGCTGAGATGGTCTCTAACGGCCCTGCTTCAGGAGCCTCTGCCTTTAAAATGGGTTACATGGCTATAGCTTCTGGGATGGCCGATGTGGTCGTTGTTACTGCTGGAGAGCAGATGCGACGAGCAACTGGATGGCAGGCAACGGACTTTGTTGCCACCCTAACCCACCCATTGGTGGAATACCCTTACGGAGTAACATTGCCCGCATACGCTGGCATGTACTTGCGGGCGTACATGGACAAATATGGCCTAACTGAAGAACAGCTCGCAGCTATCTCAGTTCGTGACCATAAAAACGCCATGAGTAATCCTTGGGCACATGTACAGGTTGAAGTGGAAAAAGAAGCCATCACAACTTCAGCCCACAAAGCTGTTGTCAATCCTCCGGTAGCTGATCCTCTTCGTCTTTACCACACCTGTCCCGTATCAGATGGTTCAGCAGCAGCAGTACTCGTTGCCTTGGACTGCGAAAGGAAATTCAAAAAAGAGCCCATCAGAGTTGCAGGTATTGGTTCAGCAACGGACACACAATGTGTACATAATCGAAAAGAACTGCTCGAATTGAAAGCAGTACGCCTCTCTGCAGAACAGGCTTATGAAATGGCCAAAGTCAAACCAGATGACATTGACTTTGCAGAACTGCATGACGCTTTCATCTTCTTGGAATTGTGTCTCGCCGAAGAGGCTGGCCTCTTCCCCAAAGGCAAAGCAATTGAAGCAGTACTCAATGGTGACACAGCCGTCAATGGCAAGTTACCAATAAATCCTTCAGGTGGCTTGAAAGCCAAAGGACACCCTGTTGGTGGCACAGGAATGTCACAAATCTACGAGCTGGTCAAACAGTTGCGCGGAGAAGCTGAGGAAGAGAGAAAGGTCAAAGATCCCCAGATTGGTATGGCCATCAACTTTGGCGGATTTGGTAACAACGTCGTCACAACGATCTTGAAGAAATGAAAGGGCGGTGAAAATGATGGAAGACATCGCTAAACTGCAGCTCGACAAGATCTATGCAATACAAAAAGAGGTAGTGGCTTATAAATGCCCTTCCTGTGGAACCTTGGCATATCCAGCAGTTTTACGCTGTAAAAAATGCAACACACGCAGGTATCCAGAAGATGAGACCGAATTCGTTTGGCATAAAAAAGGATACGAAAGCTGGACGACAGTCCCCCTCGAAGGAGCTTGCACCCTGCTGACCTGGACACGTTTATGGAGCCTGCCCGAAGGATTTGATGAACGTTTCGTAGACTTCGCCATTGTGGAATTTGAAAATGGAGTCCGTGCTTTGGGTCATCTTCGTGTGGAAGAGCCGAAACTGGGCATGAAACTGGCAGGCCATGCAGAAAAACTTCGAGAAATAGAAGGAGAAGATTTCTACGGACTTGTCTTTGAAAAAGAGTAAAGCCAATGACTAATACAACAGAGACGGTAAAAAGTCGCTCCTTTGGCATTTGGCGCATATTGCTTGGCCTCTTGGCTCTGGCTCTGCCAATTGCCTTTCTCGTAACTCAAACTTGGATACGATGTTACGAAGAATGTGTGGCTTACACCGTCTCTTGTTGTATTGGAGCTTTGCTGCTCACATCTGGAATATTGGCCAAGTTCAACTTTCCAACGATATTGCATCTTCTATTAGTTCTAGCCATAGGAATTTCAATGGGATTTGGAGGAGCTCATTACGCGCGAATTCAAAATGTCAAAAATGCGTATGCTCACTATCGCGAGCAGAACACTTCCAATTGGGGAGTAACTGGATATGAGATGTTCCTGCAATGGGCTGAAAGAAACGATCCAGCTGTTGGTGAAGCTCTCCACGATTACTCTGCTTTGGAAAAGTTGGAGAAAGTCATTTATGACATGCCAGATACAGGCGAAAGAGCCTCTTTGATGATGAAGCTGGACCCCTTGGAAAGACGGGGACAAGAGCGATACAACAGAGTGACTCATCTGCTGCGTCAACACACTGACTTCACGGATTTCTGGCAGAAAGCTGTCATCGAATATGAGAAAGTCGCTCTTGAGGAAGCCAAAAAAGAACAACGTGCCGGAGCTTTGCGAGAGTTTTTGGATAAGTTTCCCAAGGGAAAAGAAAGAGACAATGCCAGACGAGCTCTGCGCGAACTCTACAAAGAAGCCGAAGAGCGTTATCTCAAACTGAAAAAAGGCCCCAAGGCCTCTCCTCGAGCAATCTCTGGCCTGAAAGCTCTATTGCGATATCTACGAGAAAAAGACGTAGAAATACCGATAATCAAAGTGCACTTTCTGCCTGTGGTAGGGCTCAAAGGCGGGAAGATTGAGCAAATCTACGAAAAGATGACTGGTTCGAAACAGATACAAGCCATAGAACCTTCTTTTAACGCCAAAGCAAATGCTGCTCGCCACAAGTCAATCGTTCGTGAAATGAACAATGCAATGCGTTATGTAGTTGGTGACCTCTTCAAGCTTGAAGAGGGTTCACTGGAAGGAGATGAACCGCGTTTTCTCGTCAAATACCAAGTACTGCCAACAGGTGCTCACTACACACTCTCCTCCGAAAAAGACAAACCCCTGAGCCAGCGAAGAGTTTGGGTGGGAGTTGCAATGAAATTCCTCTACTCTTTGCAAGTACCGGGAGCAACTCCCATGGAAAACACTCCTGAAAAAGGTTTTCTATTTTCAGTAACGGCCTCTCCTGCTCCCAACTTCTCTGTTTCTGGTTCAGCACCCAACAGTGCTTGGTATGCTCGCACTGTCTATTCACAAATGGTACAAACAGCCTTTGCAGAGTCGGCAAACAAACTTGCAGAAGCCTACGGACTCAAGTAGGCTACTCACTGATCAGATCACACCTTGACATTATCTTTAATATCTCTATTATGCCATGGCCTTGGCA
>CAZXTJ010000147.1:0-14407 GCA_964643655.1 uncultured bacterium | reverse complement strand
GTACATGATGGAGTAATTTTCTCGTACATTCGTCACCTCTATCTCATGGTTTTGCACACCTTACTGAAGGTACCGCGACTTACTTTAATCGTCGCTGTATGCGCTTTTATCGCAGCTGTGACAATAATTCCACATCTAGGAACAGAGTTCATTCCCACACTGGACGAAGGTGCTTTTGCTGTTAATGTTGTTCGTCTATCTTCTTCTTCTCTCAATGAATCTGTTCGCCAATGCACCTTCTTGGAAAACGAGTTTCTACGTATCCCAGAGGTTACGACTGTTATCTCAAAAACTGGTCGTGCAGCCATATCAGAAGATCCTATGGGCCCCGAGCAAAGCGACATCTTTGTCATGCTAAAAGATCGCAGTCAATGGCGACCAGGAATGACCAAAGAGAAGCTGCGAGATGAACTTGCGGAACTCTTCGCAAAAGTACCAGGACTGAAACCTGCTTTTTCCCAACCCATATCATTACGTGTAAATGAACTGATATCAGGTATCAAATCGGAACTTGCCATCAAAGTCTTTGGTCCCGATCTCGACGAGTTGGTCAAACAAGCCAATAGGGTAAGTGCTGTTATAAGAAGCATTCCTGGCGCACAGGACGTAAAGGTCGAGCAGGTAACAGGCTTTCCCCAACTTGATATCACTCTAGATAGAAAAGCACTAGCTCGCTACCACCTCAATGCTGACGAGGTGGCAGCAGTCGTCGAAGCTGCTCTTGCGGGAAAAGCAGCCACCTCCCTCGTCGAAGGACAGGCTCGTTTTGACGTCGTCGTTCGACTCAAAGATGATTGTCGGCAACGTATTGAAATGGTTGGTCGTTTGCTCGTCAAAACACCAGATGGTCTAACTGTTCCCCTGCGACGTTTGGCCACCATCAAAGAACAGGAAGCACCAGCCATGATTTCGCGCGAAAACGGTACTCGTCGAGTTGTCGTGGAAGTAAACATTGGCAGAAAGGATATAGGAGGGTTTGTTGCCGAAGCGCAAAAACGCTTGAACAACATCAAAAACTCTTTACCAACGGGTTACTGGCTCGAGTATGGCGGAACCTTCGAAAATCAACAAAGAGCACTCAAACGACTATCTATCGTCGTACCTCTGTCCGTGACATTGATCTTCGTCATGTTGTTGGCTGCCTTCGGCTCTATGAGAACAGCAGTGCTCGTGTTGGCCAACTTACCCTTCGCCCTCATCGGTGGAGTTGCAACAGCCTATCTAACGGGAACGGTACTATCCGTACCAGCCATTGTGGGATTTATTGCCCTCTTTGGCACTTCAACACAGGACGGAGTCGTACTCGTCTCTTTTATCAATGACTTGCGCAAAGAAGGAAAACCGATGGAAGCGGCAGTAATCGAGGGCTGCTCACTTCGGTTGCGTTCTGTTGTCCTGACCTCAGTCACAACAATATTGGGCCTCGTCCCACTTTCAATGGCTGTGGGTACAGGTGCTGAAGTGCAGAGACCACTAGCACTAGTCGTTTTGGGCGGTATGGCTTCTGCCTTACTGTTGGTCTTGCTCGTTTTGCCAGTTATGTACAGCCTCTGGCCACCAGAAATGGGAAGAGAAAACTAAGCAGCCTCGAGCACCATATCCTTGTTACAGCAGCGGGCAGCTATTGTGCCCTCACCATGTCGCAGGACACCGATTTCTGAATGACAAATTGGGCAGTAATAAAACTGCAGTCGTTCTTCGGCTTCTTTCATGGCTACATTACAGCAGCGAGGAAGAAATTCACCAACCTTATGGGCGATTACAGCTACCTCTGCACCACAAACAGGGCAAACATAAACAGTGCCACGAATTTTATCAGCCATCTTATTGTCCTTTGGTTCTTTCTACTTTCTGCATTGCCTCTTCACAACAAGTCAGCTGAAGAACACCAACACCACCACGGGTAACCATAACGAGGTTTCCACATTTGCGGCAGCAGTAAGAGGATCCAACGTTGATGGTCAACGCACTTTCCCAATCACCCAAGTCCCAGCGCACTTCACGTACATCATTCTCATTGATGTCGGTCATATATCATTCACCTCTTCCATTCCTGAATAGGAGGCAAAATCCTACCACGAACAGGAGATAAAAGGAACCGGACCGCTTAGCGGCCCGGTATTCATTCGCGATGACAGTAGGGTTTTATTGGTGTTCTGAAGCTTCCAACATCAAGAAGGCATCTTCTTCATCGTGAACAATGTCAAAGAGTTTGTCAAAACCGATTTTTTCGAAAAATTTCTGCAGCTGTGGGTTATCTATGATGAGGATGAGATTGCCTCCAAGGGTGCGCACTCTAACGCGAGCTTCTACGAGAGCATTGAGCACGCCCGAGAAAAGGTAACTTACTTCGTGTAGGTCGAGAACTATGTTGCCTGCACCTTTACCTAGGGCACTGTTGATTGACTTACGAAAAGAGTGCCACCCGGAGATTGTTACGTCCCTTTGTTCGACTTGTAAGACTGTGCGTCTCATACCATTTAGTGCAATCGTTGATGTCATCGCGTTCCGCCTTTCGATTTTTATTATCGATGAGCTATATGCAACGAACATGCCAAAAACGCAAAACACGCCCTGTTACGTTACAAGAACCAAAGCAGCAAAGTACCACCACGACAAAACGAAACATTTCGTTACACCATTCAGGCACAACGTTACACTCAAAACATGACGCTTCGTGAGAAAATGTGTTTTTCCATATACCCACGCATGTATAATGTCATGGCCTAGAGCTTCCCAAGGGAAGCCAACTGGTCATGTACGGCGGAATTCGCCAGTAATACTTTGATATTTAACTAGGAGGTGCGGCATCAGATCCCCACGGAGGTACGGTCGCGGTTACATTCCCAAACGTGAACCCGAAAAATACAAAATCGACGGAAAAATTACGTCCCCTAAACTTTTGGTTATTGATGAACAGGGCAACACACTTGGTGTGTTAACCCTCGAGGACGCCCGTCGAGTTGCGCAAAACCGCGGCTACAATCTGGTAGAAGTAGCGCCAAACAGCGATCCGCCAGTAGCCAAAATCATGGATTATGGGCGTTTCAAATTCGCTCAAGCCAAAAAAGAGAAAGAAACTCGCCGCCGCCAGAAGCAAGCGAGCCTCAAAGAAGTCAAATTACGTCCGAAAATCGGTGAACATGACTTCGATTTCAAAAAACGTCACGCTATTGAGTTCCTCGAAGGTGGACACAAAGTCAAATTGACAATCATGTTCCGCGGTCGAGAAATGGCACATACTGAAAATGGTTACGCCATCCTCAACCGGCTCATTGCAGAACTCAATGAATATGCTCGTCCTGATGCCACTCCTAAACTTGAAGGTCGCAATCTTCACGTGACAATGCTGCCACGTATGAAGAAGAAAAAAGTCGAAGGTGAAGAAGAAGGCACTGAAGGCGAAGCGCCAGAAGGCACTGAGGAAACAGAAGCTACAGAAGCTTCAGAATAATCTCTGACTGCTTTCACACAGCCCTTGAGAGTTCTCCTCAAGGGCTGCTTGATTTATGTAAAGACTTTCGCCTTTATTACGACTACGTAGTGAGGTGACACATGACTATATTGCTAGCCCATATTTGGCAAACCGTTGGAGCCATGGCCCCTTATCTACTGTTTGGTTTCCTCGTTGCCGGCATACTTTCAGTCTCTCTCTCTCCGGAATTCGTCGAACATCACTTAGGCAAAGGCAAAATCTCAACAATCGTCAAAGCCTCCCTTCTTGGTATCCCCCTCCCCCTCTGCTCTTGCGGAGTAATACCTGTTGCAGCAGGTCTCCGTCGCCATGGTGCAAGTAGAGGAGCGACGACGGCATTCCTTATGTCCACCCCCCAAACAGGAATTGACAGCCTTCTCGTCACCTACAGCCTCCTGGGGCCCCTTTTCGCCATTTATCGCCCCATGGTAGCCCTTGTTAGTGGAGTCTTTGGCGGAGTGCTAGTCACTTATGGTGTAGGGGAGGAGGAAAAAGCAGAGGATCAGGAGAAGAGATGCACTGACAGTTGTTGCACAGATGTAAAAGGAAGTTGGTATCGTCGTGCATTTCGTTACGGATTTTACACGCTTCCTAGGGATATTGGTGCTTCACTCTTCTTGGGACTGCTTCTGGCAGGACTTATCGGATATTTGGTTCCCGAAAACTTCTTTGCCAACTACCTTACCTCTCCCCTGATATCCATGGTGATTATGCTGCTCTGTGGCATCCCCCTATATGTATGCGCCACCGCTTCTGTACCTGTCGCCGCAGCCCTGTTGGCCAAAGGAGTTACTCCAGGTGCTGTTTTGGTCTTTTTGATGACTGGACCAGCCACCAACGCGGCTGCCATCACTACAATCTGGAAAACGATGGGTCGTAAGACTGCTATTCTTTTTCTCGTGGCTGTAGTTCTTTCCGCTTTTGGCGCTGGTTTCCTCTTAGATCTCATTGTCACTGCCACTCCATTGGGAGTAACGCCACCTGCTCACGAAATGTCTACCCCTATATTGAAAACAATCTCAGCCATCACACTACTTCTGGTTCTTCTCTATTCTTCCCTCGTAGCTCCTCCGCACGCTGAGGAGTCTCCGAAAGTACAAGATGGACTCACCCTTGCCGTGGAAGGAATGACCTGCTCTCACTGCGAAGCTCACGTGGTGGCCACCTTAAAAGCCCTACCAAATGTAGAGACTGCCTCTGCTCACTCAGACTCAGGTCGAGCTGTAGTAAAGGGTAAAAACCTTCTTGTTGACGAACTCATATCCGCTCTCGATGGCGCTGGACACAATGCCTCATTAATTAGTGAGGATTAAGCTTGCGCCACATGGGTTTTAATCAGGTAAGCTGACCCCGAACACCAACTATCTGTTTTAGGGAGGCTCTATGCGTTTTGTTGTCGTGTCAATTCTGGTTTTGGTTCTCACGAGCGCTGCCATCGCCGAGATGGAAGTCTATTTTGCACCCAAAGGTGGTTTCGCACCAATAAACAAAAACAGGGCCATCGTAACTCCCGACGGTCGCCAACTTGCACCCACCTTGAACAATGCTGCACTAGGTCTCATTGAAGGCACCAAACCAGGTGGACAAATCAAGATTGCAATGTACGCCTTTTCCGACAAGAGCGTACAAGAACAACTCATAAAAGCTGCCTTCGAGCGCAACGTTAAGGTCAAAGTCATTCTTGATGGTGTAGCTGCCTGGACTGTAGACATTCGCCGTGATTTCATCCGCCGAGTCAAAGCAGCTCGTCGTAATGCACCAGCTCGTTTTGGTAAAAACTTCCAAATCAAAGTAATCCAAAAACGTGCTTTCCGAGTTCGTGGTCGAACGAAACGACTTCGTGGAACTGGCGAAGAGATTTACGGCACTATGCACGAGAAGTTCGGTGTTTTTTATCAACCAGGTATGAAGATCCCCTTCGACTGTTTTGGTGGCTCATCTAACATCTCTTTGGGATCTGATCAGAAATTCGCTGAAAACCGTTTTGTCTTCAAAAACGATCCCACCATTGCTCGTCAGTATGCAGAAGAGTTCGCTCGCCTGTGGAACGAATATGGAACTGACTTCATTGGCAACGCTGAAGCAGAAGTGTACATTCCTGCTGATCCCGTTGTTGGTGGCGTAAAATGTATTTTCAATGGCGAACCCATCAATGAAGAGTCTTATCACAAAATCGACCAGGCCATCATGGACGCAATTCGTCGCGTTCGTTACACAGAGGGCACAATCGACATCTTCATGTTCAGCTTTACTCACTGGCAGATTGCTCAGCTCTTGCTCGAGTATGCTCAGCGCTATCCAACCTTGAAAATAAGGATGTTGATGGATCAAACTCAGCTCATTGCTGATGATAACCATCGTGGAATCTTGGGTCCCTACATTGAAGAACAGTGTGAGAAGCTCAACATTACCAACATCGATATTCGTTATAAATGGCGCTCCAACGTTTATGCCTACGAGATCCCATCGAGACCCCAAATCGCAGCCAAAGTAGAAGGTGACAATACTACCAAGATGGATCCAACTATGGATGGTGTTCCCGGAGCAGCTGTCAAAGAAGAACCAAAGAAACCTGAACCAAAAGAAGAGAAATGGAAAGTAGCACAGATTCACTGGCGAAACTTGATCTTGCACCACAAAGTCATCATTGTCGATCGCAAAGTCATGCTGGCTGGATCTTACAACTGGTCTCCTTCGGCTGAACGACGTAATCTCGAAAACGTCATGGTCTTTAATGGCAAATATCCTGGTCATCAGACAATCGTAGACAGAATGATGGCTGAGTTCGACTACCTTTGGGAGAACAAATACAAAAAAGCACCTTTCCGCCAGAAAGTGACTACACCTCAAGTTATTCCTGGTCCTGAAGGACGCGCTCTCACAACCAAGATCATAGAAACACTCAATAAACAGGACATGAAACCCATCATGGAATATCTGGACAAACAGGATGCTTCTTTTGGCGAAATCGTTCGCGCAACAAAGCTGCCTGCAGACACCGTTCGCAAGAACCTGCAGGAACTCGTCCAAACTGGACTGCTCTTCAATCGGCGTGACCGTTATGGTCTCGCCGATTAATTGCTGAGAGTAAGCGAAACATAAACCCCCGCTATGAAGCGGGGGTTTTTTTCTAATCCGAACCTTAGTTCACTGTTGTCCAATCTTTTGGAGAAGACCCAGGAACTGTTCTTTTCATTGGATCGAGATGGTTGCGACCTTCACGATCACGACCTATAGGTGGACCAGGCTGTAACGCTTTGGCTCTTACCTGTTTCGGAGAAGGAGCAGGGGCCACTGGACCAGGCTGTGCGACAGGTCCCGGCAGAACAACAGGACCGGGCAATGGTTCTGGTGGTGGTGCAGATGTTTGACCTGTCCAACCAGGGAAGCCAGTCAAACCCGTTTTGTTCATTCTGCTCACAAAGTCACGAGCAACTTTTCTTGCTTCTCTAGCATCTTTGAAACGACTGACTTTGGCTTCACCGTTTTTCTCTATGATCACCACTTGACCGCCACGTGCGACAAATCTCTTTCGCCTCACATTCGGCATTCTGCTCTTGAACTCTGCTCGGCCACGTAAGACGCGTACAGTATCTCTGCCACCGATGGAAGCAATCTCCACAAAAACATCCAAACCTTTGACTCGAACGCGGCCAGTCCATATGGCAGCATCTGTGCTTACTCCCAAATGAAGGAGAGCCCCCCCTTGCTCTAGACTATATCCACCTGGAACGACTCGCATGTCTGTATTGGCCCGTAATATTGCTATTCCTCGGCCAGCACCATCAACTTTAGCTATAGTTCCCTTTCCTGTACGGAGTAGGTAATTATTGTGCAACACACCCTTGGTAGTTGGCGCCATTGGGCCTGTAGAACGATGAACGACTGCCACACCACTTGCTTCGAATTGCGCCCCTGGTTGTGCACCGCGAGGCACGAGACCGTTGAGATTGCTTCCAGTAAGAGGGATGAGAAAACCGTGCATTAGCTGCCATCCCTGAGCACGTTGACCAAAAATGCCATCTTCTGTCATTTGGTGCGTCGTTCTAGCAGGCAATTCATAACGAGAGCCGTCAAAAGGTAAAACATCGCCTTTGAATGCATCGTCAGTCTGTATGACATCGCCCATCATCAATCGCGTCGAATTGGGTGCTTTGACGGTGACAGCACCAGCGATACGGTTCACAACAACAGAGCCTGCTTCTGCTCTAACAAAACCTGCAATCAGTTTGGCAGAGGAAAAATCAGCGCATATCAAAAGGATGATTGCCCCAAAGAGCAAAATCTTCACTATTCAGTCCTTTCCAAGCCACGAAGACGATACCAAAGGTCCTTGAACCAGTTAATGATGTCTTCAGTGACGACATATACTATGGGAATGATACCCAATGTCAGGACGGTAGCAAAGGTCAATCCGCCAACGAGGGAAATTCCCAGGGGGACATAGACTTCTGCACCATGGCCAAACCCCATGGCCATTGGGAAAACACCAAAAATGGTAGTCAAACTAGTCATCAGAATTGGCCGAAGACGAACAGAGCCTGCCTCGAGGACTGCTCTCAGCCGCCCAGTACCCTTGGTCCGGCGAACTTGGTTGATGTAGTCAACGAGAACGATTGCATCATTAACAACGACACCGCAGAGCAAAATGACACCGATGGCTGACATGAGACCAAAACGAACCTTTGTCACGACAAGGGCAAAGTTACAGCCAATCATTGCCAAAGGAAGAGCCATCATAATGATGAGAGGCTGAATGAAAGATTCGAATTGGATAGCCATTACTGCATAAACGAGAAAGATGGCAAAAGCCAAAGCCATAAGCATTTTTGTTTTTCCCTCAGCCTCTTCTTTGGCCTTTCCTCCGTAATCGATTTCAACATTGGGCGGGATGGATAACTGACGAACAGCCAGATGAGTTTTCTGAGCCATTTGCGCCAATTGGCTATCTTTTTCCACATCAGCCAAGACACGAATCTCTTGTTTGTGGTCAGACTTACATATTTCTGGAATGGCTGTTGACCATTCAATATTGGCCACTTCACGCAAGGGAACATATTCACCTCGCGAAGAGCGCACGAGCACATCACCCAAGGTGCGATAACGTGCTCCTTGCGATTCACGTAATTTTATCAGTACATCTACTTCTTTGTTCTCCCGAACAACCCTCGTTGCAATAGTACCAAAAATTGCCGTCCTCACTGTTGCAGCAATTTCAGCTTCTGCAACTCCTCGAGCGGCTGCTCTCGGACGATTGACAACCACATGAATCTCTCGTTTCTCTGATTGCAATGTGTTCTGCACATTTACCAAGCCAGGAATATTCCTGAGAGTTTTTGTGACCAAACGGGTGGTTTGGGCAAGATTATAGGCATCTTTGCCCCTAACCTTTACCTCTATAGGTGACTTGCCAGTCAACGAAGTGAGACTTTGGAAACTGACTTTTATGCCAGGCAAAGAGTTGAGATGACCACGAAGTTTCTTTTTTAATTGTTCAACGAGGCTCTTTTTACCGTGAATACCAAAATCAGCCATCAATGTGCCGTCACCACGGGACTCATTGGTCCAAGCCTGAGTCGCTCTAACCTCTTTCGTTTGACCAACTATCTTCTCGAAATGAGCAAAAGCCGCCTCTTTGCGTGCTTTGCTCGTTCCTGGAGTAAAACGGAAATAGATGGGAACAGACTTAGAACCAATGCTCAGTTCACCATCAAAGCCAGTCTGAAAAACGAGAACAAAACTCATCAAAAAAAGAATACAAGTCAAAGAGATGGAAAGGATGGGATGACGAAGAAGAAAACGTAAAATGCGTCGATAGGGACGAGCAATGCTTGGCGAAGGTCGGCCATTTTGGCTGAGCTCTTGTGCTTGCCCAACAAAGAGAGAACAGGTGGCAGGTACAACGGTCATTGCGACGAAATAGGAAGCGCTGACTGCTACAACGAGAGAAAAGGACATAGTTTTGAGAAGAGTGCCTGGCCCCCAATTTCCAATGAGGAATACTGGAGCAAACACAATGAGGGTAGTAATGGTAGAGGCCAAAACGGCTGAAGCAATTTCGTTGGCACCATCAGCTGCTGCCTCATCACGCTCTTTTCCCAGCTCATTATGGCGAACAGCATTTTCCAAAACGACAATAGAATCATCAACTAGCATACCAAGAGCCAAAATGATTCCAGCCAATGACATGTAATTGAGGCTTGCTCCAGCAGCCAACATTACAGTCATTGTAATGAGGACAGACAGTGGGATGGAAAGTGCAATAATGGCCGTCGTAGCTGCTCGACGAAGGAAGAGGAAAAGTACTCCCATAGCTAAAAGACCACCGATGAGAGCCGAAGACTTCACTTGCGCCATTTGGTCTTCTACAAACTCCGACAAATCATGACGCAGCACAACCTTCACACCTTTTGGCAATTTGCCTTCCAAAGTTTTGAGTTTGGCCAAGGAGCTTTTGGCCACTCGTAAGAGGTTGGCTTTGTAAGCTTTTTTGACTTGCACCATGACATTGGAGCGACCATTCACTCGAGAGACACCTTCAAAGGGATAGAAGGTCGAACGTACATGAGCCACGTCACGGACGAGCACAGGTGGTTGCCGACGTATATCAATGGGCACAGAGGCTATGTCTTTGTCGTTTTTGAAAGCACAAATCGTGCGAACGAGGAAATTGCCACCTTCAATTTTTACATTTCCACCAGGTAAGTTTTTGTTTGCATTACTGACGGCTCTACCCACATCAGTGAGTGAAAGGCCGTATTTTCGTAATTTGAGCTGATCTACTTCTACGCGAATACATGGGCGTGTGCCACCCAAGACCTCTACCTCACCAACACCGGGAACTTTGGCCAATGAATCTTTGAGGTAACTCTCAGCAACCTCCTTTAACTCGTTTGCGCTCTTTTCGCCGGTCACAGAGAGTATGAGCACGGGCAAATCAGTCATATCCACTGGAACGACAATTGGATCGCGAACCTCATCGGGCAGACGATTGGTCACTTCCTGAATCACCGTTTTTATGTCAGCTGTGGCCACTTTGATATCAACGTTATCGAGGAAGGTAACCGTTATTTTGGACTGACCTTCGTTCGTCGTCGATGCAATCTCTTTGACGTTTTTGACCAATTTGAGACGCATTTCAATTGGAACTGTAACGAGAGCATCTAGTTCTGAAGGAGCAGCACCAGGGTAAGTAGTAATGATACTGATCTGAGGAAACTTCATCTCAGGAAAAGATTCCACTTCGATAGTGGAGTAGGAGAAAAGACCTGCTAGCAAAACAGCAAGGGTAAAAAACAAAACGGCAATGGGATGGCGAACAGCGCCACTAGCCAAACTCACGGTGCCGACCCCTCGCCGACTACTCTTACAGCCTGTCCATCACTGAGACCATGAGCGCCCTCGATGACAACCTTTTGGGCTTGATTGATTCCAGAGCGAATTTCAACAGAGTCATTTTCCTCTAGACCAGTTTCGATAACCTGCTCAGTAACCGTCTCATCGCTGACAACGTAAAGGAACTGCTGTCCTCCCATTTCAACAATAGCCGAGCGAGGAATGAGCAAGACACCCTGCCTTTCTTCGAGCAAAATCCGACAAGTTGCATATCGTCCCGCCCTAGGTGAGCCCGCTTTTTCAAGAATCAACAACCGGACTAAGTAACCACCTTTTTCACTATCAACTGATGGAGCAATACGTAACACTTCACCGTCGAGAGGTAAGGGACTACCGTCGAAAGAAATCAAGGCCTTTTGTTTGTCTTTGATAGCAGTCACCATCTGCTCGTCAACGTAACAATCAATATAAAGTTGTGAGCTATCAATAACTGAAAAGAGCTCGTTTCCAACACGAACGCTCTGACCAATAGCCACTTGCCGCAAAGCTATTCTCCCTTTGATGGGGCAAGTAATATTCAAACGATCTACATCGAGTTGGGCTCGGGCGACATCTTCCTTGGCGGCATCGCGCTCGGCTCTCGCTTTTTCCACATCTCTGAGCCAATCCTTCTTTTGCTGCAGTTTTTTGCGATGGCTCACCAATGCACTCAGGTAGTCGACCTGTGCTTGCGCTTTGACAAATGCAGCTTTGGCTGCCTGCATTTCTTGTCCGGGAACCATTCCAGTATTGCTCAGCTTGGCTTTGCTCTCGTAAGTTGCCTTTGTCTGTACCAACTCTGCTCGAGCCACCTTCAGATCCTTGTGAGCCATAGCCAGTTCCAAATTTGCCTCAGCCTCGCGAAAAGTCATGAGCCTATCAAGAGTTGCTTGGCGAAGTGCCAACACTGCCTTTGCACGCCTCAAAGTGATTTGCAAAGCAGGGTTTTCCAAAGTGAGCAAAATGACTTCTTTGTCAATTCTGTCGCCAACATCAAAAGCAATGCTCTTTACTCTTCCATCAACCTGAGCAGTTATGGAGCAGATGACGCGTGGAGTGACAAAACCAGAGGTTGCCAACCACCTACTGATTTTCCCTCTGCGTGGATTGACCACTCTTACTGCTGGAGCAGTACCCTCTTCAGCCCAAGAAATACAGAAGGAAACCAGGACAAGAGTTGTGGTCAATATTGCATTTTTAAACATGCCCCAAGATTAATGGGAAAAGGGGCAGACTGCAAGTTATGGTCAATAATGCCCCACAGCATTCACAGGATGTGAATACCCCTCTAACTCGCCTGTTTGTGGATAAAAAACAGCATCGCCTTTAATCTTGTAGCGATAAATATTGGGGTAATAGACGTCTTTTACTGCCCAAGGCTCTTTGACGATGTATCGCTCGTGAAGACAGTAGATTTTCCTCAGAGGAGTACCAACTGGACATAGTTTTTTGATCTTCTCGATATTGTCATTGGATATGCGCGTACAGCCGTGAGAAAGACCATATTCATAATGCTCCAAATACCGAAGATATTTGGCCATTGTTTCGTTTTTGCGCTTTTCGCGAGGTGGCAGGCGCACTAGATACAATTCACCGAGCTCTGTGGGACCAATAGTGCCATGCACATGTTGGCAACCAGAACGAGGCCAAATCATTGCTGCATATCTGCCAAAAGCTCCACGCCATGGATTCTCTGACCACTTCGTTGGGTAATCGCGTGAAGTGTGGTCTTTTTTCCAACGTCCTATTTTGTATTCGCCAACTCTCGTTCTCGTATTGTGATTTACACGAGGATATTTCAAACGGCCAACAGCTGTCTTACAATCTAGGATGAGCTCTTTTCCCTTATATACACGGAAGCGCTGAGCGGGAATGTTGATTATACATTTGGTCTTCTTTGCTTTGGCTGCCCAAAGAGATGAAGAAAGAGAAGTAATCAACAGAACAAACAAAACAAAGCGCATCTTCGGCTCCCTTCATGTCCATGTTCGGCTACATGTGTCGACAACCTGAATAGCTGGACTGAATAGCCTGCCCTAGGTACTATGTTGCCCTATGAAAAAACGACACAAAAAGAAAGCATCGAAAGTAGAGAAATATCACGATCGTGTGGCGCGGACATACGATGCCATGTACGAAGGCAGTCGTTATTGGGATTTATATCGAGAGATAACTTGGCGCCATCTGAAGAGATATTTGCCAACGTTGGGTAAAACCTGCCTCGATGGTGGTTGTGGCACTGGTTTATGGGGTCTTCGCCTTGCACGTGGCGGTTATGATGTCATTTTGCAGGACATTTCGGCTGGCATGCTCGACAAAGCTGCTGAAAAGGCTCGCAATCAAGGACTAGAGCATCGCTGCACATTCCTCAAGGGTGATTTTGAAACCTTAGAAGGTGTCGAAGACAACTCCATCGCTCTCTTGACCGCTCAAGGTGATCCCCTTTCTTGCGTCAAAAATCCTCGTCGAGCCGTGCAATCCATCTATCGTGTCCTCGAACCAGAGGGAAAGGCCGTCATTTCCGTGGATGGCTTGTATGGTGGTTCCTTTTTCTTTCTCGAGCGAAACGATATTGGAGGTTTGGAGAAATACCTTCGCAATGGAAAAACTAATTGGCAAACAGATGAGCGGGGAGAACAGTTCCCTACTACAGCTTTTTCTGCGGCAAAACTGCGTAAACTTTTCGAAGAAGGTGGTTTTGAGGTTCTTTCTTTGATAGGCAAACCTGTCTTTCCACTACGTCGATATCGACGTTTACTGGAAAACAGGGACACCTACGTGAAATTGCTCAACATGGAGCTCAAATATGGTGCAGAACCAGAACTCCTCGGTGGAGCGGCCCATCTCGAAATTGCAGTGTGCAAGGGGGCTAAGAGTGACTAGCCCTCGCTTGCTCCCTCTTTGGAAACCGTGGTATTGTGCGAGCCAGATACTATGACAACAACGACAAGAAATAGAATCCATTTTCAGGACGAAATGACCTGGAAAGAACTGGATGCGCTCCCTCGCGAGCGAACCATCTTTTTTCTTACGCTTTCTCCTATTCAAGGCCATGGCCCTCATTTGCCCACAGGTCTTGGCGGATATACTTCCCAAGCTTTTGCATTGGCTACGGCAAAGGAATTCTGTCGTCGCCGCGGAGATTGGCATGCTGTTGTTGCTCCTCACCTTCCCATTGGCTCACATACCTACCGCTTGATTGGCGCTCTTGATTGTCAACCGACTCTAGTGCGACGTTTGCTCGAAGACTGGGGTGCATCACTAGCTGAAGATGGCTACAGGTACATCATGGTCATCTCCACCCATTCAGGACCAGGTCACATCAGGGCCATTGAGGATGCCTGCGAGCGAGTGAGCCGCAAAAATGACATCGATATGATTGCCCCGATGGGACCCAAGATAGCGGCATATTTGGCTGGCGAATATGATGAGAAGTTGCAAAGACTGGCACGAGGTGCCCAGGACCACTCTTACGCCCAAGACATCCATGCGGGCCGCTGGGAGACTTCAATGGGTTTATACCTGCGACCCGATCTCGTCAAAGCCGGCTATACAGAC
>CAZXTJ010000146.1:0-14435 GCA_964643655.1 uncultured bacterium | reverse complement strand
GTTTTAGAGGCCAAACATACTTGGACTTGTGTCATCAAAAACAGAGCTACGAGTGAGGCTATGAGCAATCTATACATCTTGAACTCCAAACAAGTATTGATTTCGTGAGTGATGTTTTAAGGAAGGAAACCTGACTGATCGTCAACGTTGGGAACCTGTGAATCGAGGCCAAATGAGTTGACCAAATCAATGAGGTTGTCTTGCAATGATGAGCCATTTCCCTCAGACCAGGGAGTTGGATTGTCTTTCTCTTTGGGCGCTGAGCTCACCTGAACTCCAAGAGTCTCTTCCTGATAGAGTTTTTCAATGTTACACATACAGGGTTTTTTCCAAACACGACTATGGCCATGTTTGGAAAACTGATGCCATAGCTTGAAGTCATTGACATTGACTTTACCACCGTTTGCAGCTTTTGATTCAGCGACTAAACTCTGATACTTTTGGTCCATGTGTACATTGCTAAGATAAGAGTATAATTGTGAGTTTTCTCTTATTCGCTTGCCTGTCTTCTTCTCAAGAGCAGATTTCCAGTCAACTCTGTCAGATACCTCAATGAAAGCAGCAATCATTGGTGCTGAGTCAGCAGGTTTCTTTCCTCTGCCAAGACGAACTCGTTTGTAGTTTGGCACTTCATAGTCAATAAAGCCTTCAATCGCTACTTCTGTTCCATAACTGTCGATTTTGCGTTTCGTCACAGTGTCTTTGACCATTATGTAACATTTGTCAGCAAGCCACTTATGCACTTTGAACATCTCATCTGCACTTTTGTAGTGTTTCTGACCCCTTTTGCTAACTGGCCTGCTTGGATCAGAAAAGGAAATCAGGAAGTCAGCACAGGTGCGAGCCGCTCGCCCATTGTGATTAGGACAGTAGGTGTGAAAAGCAGAGGCACGACCATTGGGATCTCCGTAAGATTTTTTCCCAATGACAACCACATTTTTCTTGGCATAAAGAGCTGCCAGATAGTGAGCTCCAGAAGGTGCTTCCGAAAATCCCTGGCAGTTACCAGAGTTACAACCAAATAGGCTAATATGAGCACCGTTTACCAGTCGCTCAGAGAAAGTAGGCCCCGGAGGCGCTTTCCAATCAACATAAGGAACTTGCCCGGTGTAAAGTTTGAAAGCTGTTTGGCTCACACCATGGGACTCTGAGAATGCAACAGGTTTCCCACCTCGACTAGCATCACGCCGATAGAAATCCACTGTCATCTGGGGGCCATCCAAAATTGGCCCATCACATCCGCTGTGACTGATGATACCCATGCCCTTGATTCTGCAAGCCGATGCTCTCTCGAGCTCTGCGTATTTATAACAAGGAAGCTTTGGATTACCATCAGTTGCTGGCATTTTCCGCAACTGCTCATCGTTCAGATTTGGCAACAAACCTCTGGACAGGATGTCCAAGATTTCAAAACCATTATTGACAGCCACGTTGACCAACTTTGTATCGGGACCTACTTGCTTCCTAATGGTCTTGTAAACGTTGTTCCCCATATAACGACCTGATGTCACCTTTGTATTTTCTGCGAGCAGAACATGCCAAGATTCACTTGCTTGTGCAAAGAGATAATAAACCTCGAGATTTGAAGTAGTCAGTGAACTCTGGCCAGAAGATGAGGCAGCACCTTCACCACCGTTTTGGTCGGACAACACTGAGAGTAAATTCAAAGCATCGATTTGGCCATAAGCACAGTGGCAACACATCAGTGCAAAAAGAGAAACTACAGCTGCTATGCAATTCCTTGTCATTTTGACCTCCAATATTCTTGTTTTTTTTGATAAGGTCAACGCAAGAGCCGTGCCGCAGGCCAAAACCACACTAAAAAGCAGCAACTAAAGGTACGCTAATATGTCATCCTTGGGGTCTATTGGCGTCTTTGTTTATTTTTGTAAGCAGGCAACCGTACAATTATGGGACCCCATTAATGTATAGAAAGTAAACACTTTGACTACTCAAGTAATCCCAATATTGAGCCAATAGTCCTGATTTGGCACACAAGAGCCAGCTATCTGAGCCGCCGGCTGGCGAATAAACCTGCTACTGCACAAATCCTGTGTCTCGATAGACCTCTCGCCCTCTAAGCCAAGAGCCCACAACAGATTCACTCTTAACTCGCTCGTAACGGCTTCGTTCGAGAGCAGTTATGCAGCTTTGTTGAGGATTGATTTTCAAAACTAATGTGTGTACCTCATCGTCTATTGACCACAGCTTCAAAGTAAGGCAGATAGTACATTTAGGCTTACCATCAATCTCAAAAACTGAGCTCTTGATACGCGTTAAGATGAACCGCTTCAACTCACTATCAATTGACGGCATTTTTCTTAGCTCAGATAGCAGTTCATCCATCTTCTTTTGACTCTCCATTGCCTGATCATTCTCTTTGACGAGCTTGGCCAAAGGTTCAAGCCGCTTTGTCAATCTGCTGATGGCAAAAGAATCAACATAAGAGTGGGTAAGAACAATGAACATCACCACAAAGGTGAAAGCTGCATAAGCCCCCCATAGTTTTGCCAATGTCTGAGCTCTATTGAAAATACTGAGAAAGAAGGTCAAACCGATAACCACAGGTATGAGCGGAAATATCCCATAAGCCGACAGCATAAAGGCCGTTTCAAAATATTCGCAGCCACTAGCTTGATAAACGACTTTAAAAACCCACGAAATTTCAAGGACCACAAAGAAAACTAATGTGAACAAAACATACCTTTTAAAGGCACTCTTCATGGTTTCAATGAAATCAGGTGTCTCAGCCTTATTGTTTTTCTTCGCCTCCAAGAAGGTCCCCCGTTCTTCTACTGAAGATTATAATACGCTGAGACCTAGGTGTGATAACTCTCATAATCGCAAGGCGGCAGTTCGCCCCTCACCACCAGCCCACAACAAACCACCGATTTTACTGCTCTTGCAGAACCTTCTGTTCGTACACTTTGGCAAACTCTCTCAGCTGTTGGTCGTTTGCCAGAATGACTGCATTGATGACTGCGAAAGCGCCACCAAGAGTATCTTGCAGAGCCATTTCGACGAGCATTTCCTTAGGATTGAGGGCAGTAGAAATCGAATCATAGAGACCAGTGGAGCGACAATTCTGTACGAGTCGCACAGTAATACCGGGCATCTTACCTTCGAGCGCAGTAATAATCTGACCGATTTGCTCGTCGCTGTCTTTCGCTCCTTTGGTCAACAACTCGAGAACCTCGAGCTTCTTCCTTGAAATGGAAATCTCAGACCTATTCTTACGAAGCACCGCTACGAGCTTCTTTGCGTCTTCTCTTTCCTGTTCGTTCGTAATCTCTATTCCATAGCTCTCTGCCAAAGCAACAATATCGGTGGCTGCAGAGCCACTCAGTGACAGGCTATTGGCTCGTTCAGCGATATGATGACCAGCAAATGATGGAGCATTGGCCATTACGCAAGGGACAAATGTCAGAACAAAAACGAGAGTAAGAACTGAGACTAAATATTTCATGTTTCCTCCAAGTAATCACATAACTATTGCCCATTCCTTCGCAAATATATGACCACTTTTCATAAGACCCCATGAATAGCTAGATAGAGAAGTAACTAGCAGTTTTCGGAGAAGATTCTAAGTCTTAAATCTGTCTCAAAGTGAGCAATCAGTCGCGATTTGGAACAGTGGAGAAAGCTTGTTCTCTCACAGGTAAACATAGGAAAATGTTTTTAACCAATTAGAAAAGAGCTCTTGTTAAGGAGAATTCTGGTGCGTAACTCACGCCATACCAACATCAAACGAGATCTCTATGAATGGCAATATCTTCCACCAGAAGCCATCTACAGCACCACGCTCAATGAGGCTATATCAGAAACCATTAATTCCTGCGCTTATCACCATCCACACAAAGACTGGGATAAACTCCGCTGCTTTGACTGGCAAAAACATAGCGATGATCTTTTCCGCAAACTAAAAGACGCTTTCAAATCGATACGTTTCGATCCCATCATCGACGATGTTCGAGTTTGCATAAGGTCGTATCCATTCAGAATGTCCATCGTTGGTCTTCGCGGATGGCTCAATGGTCGTGGTCCCAAGATATACAGACCTGCAAAAAACATCCTTCCTGTCTACAAAACCTCCCTTCCCAAACGCTTAGAAGTTATTACACAAGCCACTCCAGAGTCTCTTGGCATCTATGCCGAGCTTCCACTACAGCTCGTACTTCTACTATTCACAATGGACAAGCTCTGTCAGGAACATCCACATTTAATCTGTTACACATCAGATACTGTGCGAGCAGTAAATGTTTCCGTCGATAGCGAAGTTAGAGCTGCGGGATATATATCCAACTCAGAATACAAGATAGAAAGATGCGGTTTTCAAGTCAGGTCTCTATATGGAGAGAAGCTTTTATCATGTGACAACGATAAATTGTCTGTAGCCAAGAACATAACCGTCGATGAAACCTCTGCTCACTCTGGGAACATACGTATCATCTACGCAACAGACGAAAATGGAAAGACCCACAGCTTTGTTTTGACTTCTCCAGCTGCGGATTTCGAGAATGGTGGTTATCAACCAGGTCGCTTTTATTATGATGGAACACTGATTCCAATCCGTTCAGAGCTGGAAATAGAGGCTCTCGAAACACTGACGGGTGCTCCAATCTCTAACCGCTTTGGATGTGCCTATGAGTGTCGCAAAGCAATCCGCAGATTCTACGATATCGTCACCTCTGATGAATACATAGATACACATCGGCGATTTGCTCTCCCATTTGCCCAATCGACCTTGTACTTAGATTCGTTGGGACCAAACCGCGTCAAAGTGATGGCATATCTTCGCAAACTATTCTCCTTTAGCTATCAGCAGATAAAAGAATTGTAAAAATAGAAAAGGTAGAAGTTGTCAGCGGCCAAAAACAACAGGTTGATGAAGTCAAAGAACAGCTTGACAAGCTACAGGCTGTCACCGACTTACAAGTGAACGATGACGATTACAGCAACCTGTATGAAAAGCGAAAAGCTCGCTTCATCGGAAACAACTAGATACATGGCTCGTGTTTATTCAGATTACACAGTTGTTCAGTCACGTTACACCCGCTTGTATTTAAGCTCTCATTTTGAAAGATCAGCTACCTAAAAAAACTCGTATTAATGCCATTAAGGGAAACATGTTTCTGATTATCACCGCTTCTTCGCACTTGGCATCATCATTGCTTCGTTGTTAACACGAATTCAGACCTATCGGACCATGGTGAAATGAGGACAAGATGGAAGTGAGAAGTAAAAAGGGCCTGATCGCTTGGTTAGCTGGCGTGGTACTGTTTTTTCTATTAGGCTTCCTTACTCGCCCAGAAGCAAACCCTCTCTATCCCCAGAGCCGAAGACTTTACCTCGATGAAGAGTATTCAGTCTGTACGCCATCTTACATGATGCCATCAGGAAGCTCGTTCAAAGCCCTTACATCACTCCCTCTCTGCACTTGTTTATGGCATTCTCGCCATCACAACGAAAAGAAACAAAAATGGGACTATGGAGTTCAGTGCGCCAAACTCAACAGGCTTTTCTTGAAAAAACGTACACATACACAAGTATTTTCGATGATTAGTAATGAACTGAGCTCTAGCTTTGGGCAGAATCCATTAGGACAAAGAGAAGGAGTTATTGATAAACTCCCTTTTCGTACCTTCGCTTTCAGATATGTCGACGAAGATGGAAAAAGCAATATCATTCAGTTCCGAATAGTTGTTTCAAAGAAGGCAATATTTCTGCTCCACGCAGCCTGGTATGAATCTAGTCCACGTTCTCGCTGCGCCGAACACTTCTTTGATTCTTTCAGGGTATTAAGAGAGTCAGAACAAGTTTAACTAACTAATCGTTTCCAAGTGCCAGAATTGCTGCCAGCTTTTTGGAATGGATAGTTTATTTCCGTAGAGGTAGCGGATAATCTGCCCTTGATGCTGATATTCGTGAGCCAACAGATCGAGAACTAGGCATATCTGATTATCTGTTAGTTCTTTGTCTTCTGAGAGGAAAGCCATCAGGCTCTTTCCAAGTCCATCTATGTATTTGCCCAATGCCTCACTGTCATCAGCACTTCCTTCATATGTACATTGCCAGGCAAATGAGGAATCAGCTTCTAGACTTTTCAGATTGGATTCCCTGCAACCGCCAAGACACCACAACTGCTGACCAATCGTATTGGATGGAAGGTTTCCAAGCTTCATTTTGAGATGTTCGTCACTCAGATCTCTCATAAGATCTTGCCACATTGAAATGATTGTCTCGAGCCGTGAAACGATGATCTTCTGTTTTTCCATTGGCCGCCGTCCGTTCTTTTTTGCAGGGATACTTCATCGTAGCATGTGCTCAGTGGAGCGGTTTTACCTCAAGGAGTTTTCGTTCTTCAGTCACAGTTTCGTCTGTTGAGGTGTACTCAATTGCCAAATCGGCATTGTTGGCCAACACTTTCGCAAACTCTCGTCCACCACTGAGAGTACTCAACTGACGACTCTCACCGTCTTTCATCTTGAGTACCAGTGAATAACTGGCTTGCCCATATCGATCAATCTCTTGATTTAACGAGATGTTTTTCAATTCTTTCAAACTGGCATACACACCTGTGTTAATGAGGACACCAAACAGATATGTATGTGATGTTATTTCTTTGGTCTCTATATCTAACTCTAACTTCTTCTTAAATGCTCCCTGAGGAGAAATAAAAACCACAAAGAGAACGTACAAAAAGAGCGGATACCACCTGTAAATTAGAGATAACAACGACATCGTTACCAAGCTAGAAATGATCATCGTCGACATTTGCGATGGCGAGAACACTGGCACTAAAGCAGTCCTTGTTTTGGTTTCCCCCATAGCTTTCTTGCTTCCAGCGGCAATACTCTTACAGGCAAAAACTGCGCAGCCCACGCTATAACTCCAACATTCTCTATGATAAGGAGTATCGCAATCAGTGCACCAAACAGCATCTCTACTGCAAACATCTTCTCCGCATATGGGACAAGTGTATGTATCGCTCTTTTCGGAGGTACATCCATCATCTTCAGTAACGACAACTACTGTGCCCAAAGTAGCAGCGACACGCTTGGCATTTGGTAGCAACAACAACTGCTCCAAATCATAGGTCTCTTGGACTAGCAACTCACGTTCACTATGAGTGACTAGAAAGACTTGTTCACGCCACACTCCCATAACCTTTTGGCGCGACACTCGCACCTCAGCAATCTCACCAATTTCTGCCCATTGCTGCCTAAAAAATTCAACTCCAAAAACTTCGTAGTAACTTTCAATGCTCCCGTCTTCAACGTCGCACTCAAACTGTTGCTCCCGACGAAAGACACGAGAAAACACGCAATATAGATAAAAAACCGACATTAAAGCTGGCAAAAAACCGTAAATGGGATTGTCTATGGCCAACAAAACGAAGATAAACAGTCCGCCAAAAAACGGGTACACTAGAGTTTCTGCGGGATGTACTCCGCCCTCATAGCGTTTTAATGAAAAGCCTTTCAGCTCTTCCAGAGCTTTCACTTTTTCCCACACTCGACCTTGACATCCAGGTACAGAACAGACATTTTCTCTATTCCAACAATGTTCGTGAGATAGTGCTTTGCATTTGACACACTGAAGAATTTTTGCCTCGGCTAGTTCATTGCCGCAATGACTACATAGCTTCTTTGTTTTTCTTATCTTTGTCTTATCCATTACTGCCCCTGAGAGTTTGAAGTGTGAGTACTCGTAACTTCAGAGCAAAGTAGTAGAGAGTTTTGTCTACCTATGAGCAAGCTTCTCTAAAAGAATGCGTCTATTACGAGAATGAGGGGAAAGACAAAGAGGAAATAGAAGGTCACCGTTAGCACGTAAGCTGCGGCAGTGATATGAACGTTGAGTTTGTACAGGCGAGTCAAAATAACTCCGCCAACACTGGCTGGAGCCAATGCCAGAACCATGACAACGCCAAAGTACTCTCCTCTGAGCCCCAAGGCAAAGACGGCCACAAGACAAATAAGTGGAGTGACAAGAAATCTGATAAGCAGGAGATCGGCAACAGGTTTGACGTAACGACGCATTTCGCCAAAATCGAGAGAAGCGCCAATGGGTACCATAAACAGCCATGCACTAAGGTGAACAAGGGGATCAAAAGCAGTGTCGAAGAGCTGGCTTCTGGTTACACCAAATGCGTTCAAAGCAATACCTGCCAAGATACCCAGCAATGGTAGTTGATGTTTACCAATGAGCAGTCCCCACAAGGAAGCTGATTGCTGCTTACCATCTTGCAAAGAGCGATAATGGCCAGCCAAAGCGAAACCAAAAAAGTAAAAAACGAATGGTCCTGCCAGCATTACCCATCGTGCAGTTGCGTAACCACTCTGGCCATAGAGTATCCACACACTAATGATGCCAACGACACTTCGGTTTGCGAAGGCCGTGGCAATCAGATAACTTCCTCTGTCTGCAGGGGCGTCGAACTTCCAACTTCGCCACCAGCCGAGAGCCATTGGGAGGGCCTGCTGCAACAGACCAAGAACTGGTAACCACACATCACTCAGCGATAGGTTCTTTTTCCAGAAAGCCAAGCAAGTCAGAAATGGAGTAAGGAAATAGATGTTCCCCCACATAACCTTGTCCAACTTCTCCTGCAAACGCTCCCGTGGTGCTTCTCCACCTGCTCTGCACACGAGAAGATACCCGGTTGCCATTGGCAGCAATAGGTCGAATACAAACCGGAAACAACGTTCAACAAGTACCTGGGGAAATTGCATAGGCAGTTTATATCAGAGAGTTACGATTTATACCAACAGCTCATTGTCGTTTAATGATCCGAAATCCAACAGTATATCCACGTCGTGTTGGAGATAAACCACTTCTCCTGTAGGCGGTACAATAATCAGGGCTGTCGTTCCAGGAGCCTCCTCGAAGTACACGTTCATATCCTATGTCAGTGTATGCGGGATCTTCCTTAGGAGAGATGCTGTAGTAATCCACATGAAGAGTATCAAGGCACCACTCACGGACGTTTCCATGCATATCAAAGAGACCCCAGTCATTACAGTCGAAACTACCTACGAGAGTTGGTTTCAAGGTCTTGATATTCTTCATTGACGTACTTGAGTCAAAGAACCTCATGTTCGCATTCTTCTTCGAAGCACTATCACCAAAATGAAACTGTTTTGCCGATCCACCCCTGCAAGCGTATTCCCATTGGGCTTCAGTAGGTAGGGCGTATTTATCAGTATTTTCAATTTTGTTCAACTTCTTGATAAACTGTTGGCAATCGTCCCAACTCACTGTATCTACTGGAAGTCTTTCCCCCTTGAACCGGGATGGATTGTTACCCATAACTTTCTGCCATTGTTTTTGCGAGATTTCATGACGAGCCATCCAAAAGCCTTGAGTGATATGAACAGGATGACTGAGAACGCGGTAATAGTCGCGGTCCTCTTTGGTTAGTTTATGTCCCATTAAAAATTTACCAGCAGGTATCCACGCAAATTCAATCCCAACGGTGTTTGTTTTCGTTCGGATATCCAGTTTGCGTTTTTGCCTTGGTATCAGGCCATGCTTAACTAGAAGTTCCCTTCTTGTGACAGATTTCACTTCTGTTTTTTTAGTCGGCATAACAGGTTGAACACTAGGCCTAGAAGTTGGTTTGGTCGGCTTTACTTGAGGAACAGTGGGTACTGGAGTTGGCTTAACTGTCAAAGCAGGTGGCCGAGTGTTCACTACCACTCCTCTTCTTGCCAGTTTTTTCCTCCGCTGTATTGCTCTTAACCTCGCTCTCTCTCTTGCAGAAATGAGCGCAGGCTCGACTTGCTTGGGCTTTTGATAAATGAAAAAGTAGAAAACGAGCCCCAAAACTATGAATAACAAGAGCAATAGTGCTGCAATTACTCCACAATACAAACCGCAGCTTGCTGAGTTCTTTTTGACCAGTTGCACAGGTGGAGCAGGAGGAGCAGGAGGAGTGGAGCTCTTTGGAGCCTCATCGACCTTGGTCTCTTCCTCCTCTTTATCAGCGACTGCAATAGGAGTTGGTGGTTCTTTGGCCTGCTCAGTTTCCAGTGCCTTAAGAAGGGCTTCACAGCTTTCGTATCTGTTCTCTGGCTTTTTGGAGAGAGCTTTCAGTAAAGCATCATTTATGTGTTTGGGTATGTCTTCTATCGGTTCAGGTATGGTTTCATCGATTTGCCTCATCAACATCAGACCACTGCCATCGAAAGGCGGTCGGCCACAGAGCATTTCGTAAAGGCTAGCAGCAAGAGCGTATTGATCGGTGCGACCATCGAGCCGTCTTCCTGCTAGTTGCTCAGGAGGCATGTAGTGAAGCGTACCTGCTGACATATCTTGGCCTGTGATTTTGGCCATAGAGTTTCTTACTTGGTAAGCGATACCAAAGTCGGCAACTTTAACGACTTCTTTGCTTCCTTCTTTGGTGAAAAGCATATTGGCAGGTTTGATGTCTCTGTGAACAATACCCTTTTCATGCGCATAATCCAGAGCTGGACAGACCTGCCGGGCAATCTCCAACACTTTTTCCAGTTCGAGATAGTCCGCATCTACGATGACGTGCTCTAGGTCGGGTCCATCTAGAAACTCCATTACGAGAAAACTATGGGGACCATCTGATTCAAATGCATGAACAGCCATTATGTTTGGGTGGTGCATTTGGATGGCAGCGATTGCTTCCTTCTTCAAACGTTTTACTGCAGCAGCATTGCCAGCCATTTCCTGAGGAAGCACTTTTAGAGCTACAACACGATTATCCAGCTCTTGGTCCTCGGCCCGAAAAATGAGGCCCATTCCGCCAATGCCGACTCTCTCGAGGACCTTGTATCGGCCAGACAGTACCTGTCCTTCGCCGACGAGCATTACCGTTTCTTTGGATGTTGCCTTTTCATCTTTGACAGTTAAGCTGCTCTTTTTTCTGCGTTTCTTGGCCAAGGTTGCTGCCTTCTCTTCTGGATTTGCTTTAGCTGTGTATTTAACAGTGACTGGTTCACTATTTTTTACCACAAGTAAATGCCAGAAGACGACATAAGCCCTCTGATTATCGATGGAGCTTTTTGAACAATTTGCTCTCTTTGCTACGAGGTCCACCAACAGGGCCTGCGCCAAACAGCAGCTGCATCTCAGTGCCATTCTCTGTATCTAGGAAACGACGGAAGAGGTGCAACATTTTCATTTGTCCCCTGAGCTTCATGATGGTTGGACCGTGTTTATATGCATTTCCATAAGGAATGTTTCCGGATTTGAAATCTGCCATCTCGAAATCCACACTAACGGAGGCATAAAGAGAAGTGAAGTCATCGAAAGTAGAAACCATTTGCTTGAACTTCACTTTTAACTCGGGAAGTTTGACCAGCTTCTTCTCGGTGTATTGCCGACACTTGTTGTATTCGTATTTCACTGCATTCGCATATTTCTTGACGGCCATATCTACGACGGCAGGTGTATCTGGAATCTTTTCACAACAGCCTTGAACAAACTCAGAAAGATTAGTCTCATAAACATTCAAATCTGCAGTAGAAGTTGCAGCGTATATCTCTTCTAAAGAGGCTCCTTGGACAAAAGGTGCTATTGTGCAAAAAGACAATATAATCACGACTAATATTGCTCGCATCACTTCTCCCTCAAATGATTATCGCAAAAGGTGACAGTGGAAAAGCAACATGTCTGCCAGACGATATAGGCTTGTCCAAAAGGGCTTTTGCAGCCAACATATGGGAAATGTGTTACACCAGATAATACTCTGTCGCAAATTCGCTACGTCGGTCTGTACATATGTACTAAAATAAATACTACGCAACGTAATCTCAGTTGATGTAACGAATGAAATATATGAAATGCTGAGGAGGCCCAAGTGGCTCGAATGATTAGCAGAAGCAAGAGTTTCCTTGTTTGGATCTTGGGTTTTCTATTCACCTTCATCTTTGGCACATCAACAGGTCGCACAGAACGACCACAGATGAAATATGGCATCAAACCACCGCCAGATCTCATCAAACCACTTCAACCAGTTAAACCTATTCTCGTGCAGCCTATGTATGGCATCAGACCGAGACCAGACTTCGATCTAAATGTGCCAATACAAAAGCCCGACGAAAAGCTAATAAACAAACGTATCGACAAACAAATCGACAACTATATCCGACCTCGCTCTCCGAAGAAATACAGGGAAACCAATTTCCTCAAACTGCGCAAAGCAGGCAAAGCAGCCATCGTTCGGGTAGACATCAAGTTGAAGAAAATGGAAAAACGAAATGCGCGGTTCTGGGAAATAATCAGGAAAATGGAAGCTGATGGCCGTCGCGGCGGCAAACTGACAAAAATGAAACAAAGTATGGCTAAAAAAGAGCGCAAATGCACGATATTGAGAGAGCTCAAAGAAAGACTGGTCGACTTCAACGAGAAGAAATGATCTTGATGTAGACGAGCCTAGCCGTTGTCAGAGCAAGTATCAGGATGATACTGACAAAACCATATGTATATGGATTTGAACTCAACCCATCCATGTAGGCTTCAAATGGGAATTCCGCATTCGCATCAGCCAGCAGCTTTCCATCTGTAATACCAGCACTAATGAGCTCTTGTTTGGGCGGTAGATTCTGGTTTCCTTTGAGGCCTTTGTACGAACCGTGGCGTATACAAAAGAGATCTCGTCCAGCCAGTCGATAGTTCAGATGACTGTTACTACCAGCCCCTGGATCTCCGTGGGCAGTATAATAGAGGCCCGCTTCTTTGACATTTATATAGAACACTTCATTGATAGCTGTGACCGTCGATTTTGTGTCAGTCTCATACATCTCAACGACACCGGCGAGGACTTTTTGATTTGAATAACAAGCTCTTCTCTCAGCACGGAACTTCGCCTGTTTAACGGCGATGAAGGCAATGACAGAAATCAACGAAAGAGACAAAAGACATACGACAGCGGTACTTTTCCAGTCCTTTACTTTGCTCTTTTTTTCCATATCGAGTCGCACCTGTCGTTGTTCAAGGCTTGATTTGCCTTTTAGTGCTCAGCCTGCATCATCATATACTATCGCTAACTACATCACTGAAGCGAAAGGACCTCATGTCAGCTGACAAAGAAAAGATGTATGACTCTCTAGCCAACTGGTTTCATCTCATCACCAGCCCAGATGATTATGAAGAGGAAGCTGCCATCTTCACGAAGGTCCTAAATGAGAACGGAGCCTTATCCACTGTTTTGGAGCTTGGTAGTGGTGGCGGTAACAATGCTTATCATATGAAAGAGCATTTCACGATGTGCCTTGTTGACTATGCACCGGCAATGCTCGAGTTGAGCAAGACGCTCAATCCAGATTGTGAACACCTTGAATGTGATATGCGCTCTTTTCGTATCGAGAGACAGTTCGACGGAGTCTTCATCCACGATGCCATAAGTTATCTGACGACAGAGGAAGATCTGCTGGAAGCCATAGAGACAGCCTTCGTTCATTGCAGACCTGGTGGTGTTGCTCTATTTGTGCCTGATCAGACAAAGGAGACATTCGAACCCTCAACGTCACACGGTGGTAATGACAGTGAAAACCGAGGGCTTCGATATCTAGAGTGGACTGTAGACGAAGATCCTAGCGATACAAAATATGTTACGCACTTTGCTTATCTTATGAAAAAAGAAGACGGTAGCGTGTCCGTCGAGTACGACAAACATGAAATGGGTGTTTTTCCACGAGAACTGTGGTTGAAGCTCATTAAAGAAGTTGGTTTTGAAGCTTACACTCGTCCCTTTGATCACAGTGATTTCGAGCCTGGTACTGTTGAAGTCTTCCTGGGACGTCGACCAAGTGACCATGTGGGCTAGTCAAAAGCACTCACAATCATTAGACTTATATTAATAAGATAATAAAATTGAGCGTCCACAAAGGACGCCGGTAAGCGTTCAAATTCACTCCTCCTTGGTGCTCAACGTAGCCGAAGTTAGTTTTGTTATGAGTCAATCTGGAGGATCGAAAGTGACATATCCCTTTCGGAAGTCTTTATTCATAACTCTCCTCTTGCTCTGCATAATTCTTGTCGGTTGCCGCGACCAAGACAAAATCCGCGATGATGCTCTGCGTAACGTTGGTTCCTCCCTGACAAATGCCTCTGGAGGAATGGACTTTGGTGAAACCGTACCGACAACACCTACTCCGACTCCCACACCGACCAACAACGAGATAGTCAACAACTACACTACGACACAAAACGACATACCGCAAAACTCCAACACTCCAAAGAATAGTTATGTCGTTTTTGTGCATGGTTGGAATTCGTCAGATGATGTATGGAATGAAATGCGCAGTTATTTGGCCAGCCGTGGAATTTCACAACATGCAGCCATTGACCTTCCCGAACGTGGACTAGTTCGCCCCATACCCGAACTAGCCAAGAAACTGGGTGCCACCATTGACAGCCTTGCAGCTAAAGGTGCCACTGAAGTCAGCCTCGTATCACAT
>CAZXTJ010000145.1:0-14447 GCA_964643655.1 uncultured bacterium | reverse complement strand
TGTTCGTACTGGTGATGGTCAAGGCACGACAGTCGTCATTCGTAAGTATGTGCGATAGCGAACGCTTGCGTTCGCTGCCTTCTCTTCTTTTCTTGGATAAGTGTGCACGGGCCTAGCCAGTCTGCACAGAGTTGGCCACCAACAGAAAAAGAGCGCTCGAAGCGCTCATTTTCCTTTGGTGGAGATTATTACCCCTGAGCTTGATGTGCTCTTTAGAGGGTTACTCCGTAGACTACGATTGGAGTGTCTTTTGCTGTCAGATCGTAGATGAGTTTTACACGCTCTTCTTGGACTCGGAAACAACCGTGGGAGGCACGTAGACCCATTGACCACCAAGAAGGTGTGCCGTGGATGGCGATGTTCATTCCGTATTGTACCCAATATGCGTCGGACTTGTCTTTGGAAGAGACGCCCATACAACGCACTGTCATACCTTTGACGATGGTGCCACCATAACGGCGACCGATGAAATAAGGAGTCTCTTCATAAGAGAGTTTTGTTGGGTCAACAATGTTGGGCGTCTTCAAATCGCCATTGGCTTCTTTGTGTGCACCAGAGGGGTGAGCACCATAAGCTGTGGGCACGATATAGAGTGCTTCGCCACTTTTCTTGTCTAGAACTGCCAGCAGGAAAGCCACTTTGTCTACGACGACGTAGGTTCCTTTTTTATCAACTTTGGCTAGCAGGCCACTAGTTTCTATTTTTTTCACGTACGCTTTCAACTTGTTCATAGCTTCTGTGTAGAGAGTTTTGTTGTTTGCGTGAGCAGTTCGGTTGAGTTTTGTCAGCACGCTGTAAGGATTTTTGCAGCTCGAACAGGTCTCGAGGTTTTGAGATTTGTACTTTTCGCGCAGATTCTTGTGAGCCGCTGTGACATAGTTGCCATAAGCTGTGAGGAATTCAGTCGCTTCCTTGGAAACACTTTCGGGCAGTTTCCACTCGATAGGTCTACGAGCAACACCAGAGTTTTTGGTACCGAAAAATGGAAGGGAGCTGAAGAAGTTACCAATTGACTGGAAAAAAGCGTTGATCTTCTTTTGAGGTTTGATGGCTATAGTCCATGCTTCACCTTGAGGCACGAGAGCTGTGACCATATTATATGTGCCGCTCTTCTCTTCAGGAATTTTGCTGCCTTCAACAAAGGGCCACACCTTGTTTGCTGTTCGTAGTATCCAACCATCACCTTGCTTTTCGATGGTTCCCGTCAATTCGATAACCTGACCAGCTTCTACCACTTCCACTTCATCAGTGTCGTCAGTGGCTGTCTCTGCTTCTTGCGTCTCGCGTTCACAGGCAAGTTCATCATATGACGGTGGATTTGCATAAGAGACATGGACCGAGAAAAAAGCGATGAGGACTATGCTCAGAGTTGTGAGGAGAGTTGATTTTGACATGCTACCCAACCAATCCGCTTCTAAAGTGATAATTGTTGTTTTTTCCGTTGCCTCTTTTAAAGCATTGGTCGTGCCAAAAATGGGTGATGTACTCTAGGAAAGGGGTAGCAAGGATCTGACCGCTGCTAGGGAAGGGGGGACTTGTGTCAACTTGAGACACTTTGTTCGTTTTGGAACAATCGAGCGAAGCTCGTCCTCTTTCCCCCCAACGCTCAGCGTTATCTTGCCCTGCGCACGACGAGTGTGATTATGGTCGAACCACCTTGGCGACGCAGTCTGCGCTGTACACCTACTGAACCTTGTTTACGCCAAGTGATGTCACCAAGACCGAAACTTCGCCTGTTGTTCCTGCTATTGCGGCCATAGGTCGTGGAAAAGCCGCGTCGTCGATTTTCGGAAAACCGGACTATGCCTGAACCACCAGTTGATGTTGTTACACCGCTATCTTGCGTTTCATGCATGGCCAGCACGACTGGTTTGCCAAATTGTGCTCGAACGGTTGTTTGTGTAAGAAATTGGCGTTTTGCCGGCAGGGATGTTCCTGTAGGCACTATGCGGCTCGACTCTGTACCAATGCCCAGCATTACTCCGTCTTTGCCTGAGGGGCCAATGGCGCTAATGATTAGTCCTTTGCCTGCATCCATTGTGGAATAGGTAGTCACACCGCCTTGGCTCGTAACAACGGGCACTTGGTTACCAATGAAGATTGAAGCTGAGGAACCCGAAATCACTCTCACCATTTGAGTGGAACGGGAACGGCTACGGGCAAGGAGGTTGTTCAGGTTCACTCTCGATCTGCTTTCATCTAGAGTGCCGATGGGGCCACTGGCTGGTTGCCAAGTGAAACCTAGTCCTCGAAGCTGTTCATACGTTTTGCCTGACTCTGCTGTCGTTACTGCCACTGTGTATTCTTGGGTAGGTACATCGAGGCGTCGGGCTGTTTCGAGAGCTCTTTCAATGGAAGATGGTGGTGAGAAAAGGGGCGGAGTCCTGGAGCCATAGTGGCTGTGGCTTCTGAGTGGCTGAGCGTAGAGCTGTGACTGAGTCAAAAGAGTAGAAGAGAGCAACATGGAGAGTATGAGGAGGACCTTGAATTTCATCGCACTTCACCGCGCTTTCACCTATGTATTAGTGAAAAGATAGCATGCAAAGTTTGCCTCTTAGGCCATTGCAGAAAGCCTGATTCTTCGTCTACGTTGTATTTAATGACCAAGAGACAGAAAAATATCTTACGTGTGCTCGTAATCGACGGCTCTCCAGAAGCCGCTGAGCTCTTTAGTCGCGTTTTTTCCGTCTCCACTGATTTCACTTATGTAGGTTCCACTAGCTCTGGTCAGAGGGCTATCAAGCTAACGAGGCGATTAAAGCCTGATTTGGTCATCCTAGATCCACACTGTCTCGATGATGGTGGATATGAGACTGTAGATGACATTTTGCACGAACGCACTGTGGCCATTTTGGTGGTGACAACTTCAGCTCAAGCTGAGACAGCTTATCGTTGTTTGGCCATGGGTGCACTAGAGGTAGTCAACAAACCCGATGAGAGCTGCATAGACGATCCCAGTTATATTCGTGATTTCCTCAACCACGCACGTATGCTCGTGGCTACGTCTACTGTCAGAGTGCCAAGCGGCAATACCGATTTCATCAAAAGGAATTCTGGTGTTTTCTCCTCTCACAGACCTCGCCGTGGTTTACCTGCTGATTTCCTCGTCGCCATCGCTGCCTCAACTGGTGGACCTCAGGCGCTCAGTCAGTTGTTGGCAGGTTTACCATCGTCTTTGCCAGCTGCCCTTGCCATTGTGCAGCATTTGGGAACGGGTTTTGAGGAAGGACTCATTTCTTGGTTGGACACGACGAGTGAACTCGATGTTCGTTTGGCCTCAGATGGAGAACCACTTCTTACTGGTACTGTTTTCGTCTGTCCCCCTGATGTCCATTTGGCCATTACCAAAAGACGTTCCGTTGCCCTTCTCGATGAAGCTCCCATTGCAGGCCAGAAACCTTCGGCAAAGTTTCTCTTTGAAAGTGCAGCAGCTGTTTTTGGCTCACGTTGCACAGGTGTCATCATGACTGGAATGGGCGGTGACGGCGCCGAAGCTCTCGACGACATTCGCTTAGCGGGAGGTCTCACCATTGCCCAAGACGAAGCTACCTCTGCTGTTTATGGCATGCCCCGCGTGGCTGCAGAATTGGGCACTGCTCGTGAAATCCTCTCCCTATCCCATATTGCTCCCCGCTTGGTGAGTTGGCTGGGCAAGGGGGAGCAATCATGAATATCAATTATGAGTGGCTCCTGGGCTGGGTTGGCGACAGACTTGGCCACGAACCTTCCGAAGAGAGACTTGCTGAGCTCATCAATATTCTCGGCTCACCACCTGCTGCAGTCCTTCGCTCCGAAAGAGCCCTCTGGCGCTGGTGTGACGAGCAGCTAGCCGACAGACGACGGTGGGACGTACTCGTTGCAGCAGTGACGAATAACGAATCAGCCTTCTTCCGTGAAGCCCAGTTTTATGACTTCTTTACAGCTGAGCTCGAAAAGAGAATGAAAGCTGGGCGCACTCCTGTTCGTGTTCTCAGCGCAGCCTGTTCAGCTGGCCAAGAGTTGTATTCATGCGCAATCACTGCCATGCAGAAGACAAACCGCCCACTTTCACAAGTGGTCAAACTTTATGGCGTGGACATAGATAGGGTAGCCCTCAAAAGAGCAGGCCGCGGAAGATTCCGCCCCTGGGATTTGCGAATTTTGACCTCCGATCTGAGGCAGAAATATTTCACGGAAAATGGCGATGGCCAATTCACATTGGATAACGGAGTGTGCAGAGCTGCTACCTTCCGTCGCCGCAATATCCTCTCTCCTTGGCTCCCTGGCCTTCACGGCGCTTTTGATGTCGTCCTCGTGCGCAATGTCTTTGTCCACCTCACTCCCGAAGCAAGAATGCGCGCCACGGCTGTTTTGGCTCCTCTCGTCTCACCAGGCGGAGTCCTCGTCCTCGCAGCCTCAGAAGTGGGCAATGTCTCTCCCCCAGGATTTGACTGTGAAGAGTTCGAAGGATTTTTCTATCTCCGCCGCGAAACAATGCCCGGAGACAGTGGACTGACCCTCGCCTTCATGAAAGCTGAGTTGCCCGTTGAACTCTTGCTAGGTGCACCGAGCGAAGAGGTGAACCAACCTCCAGCCGACGCCTGGGTAACGGCAGCCTTGGGACGTTTCAACGAAGGCGACTTTGGCGGAGCATTGGCTTGGTGTGCAGCCTGCCGCCGCGAAGTACCCAAACTCTCCCGCGAGGACGAAGGCGCTCTCTCAACCATTGAAGGACTAGTACACCTTGCTGAAGGAGCCATAGAAAGAGCCCGCGCCCGTCTCGAACGTGGAGTCTCCATGGCTCCCCAATCTTTTGTGGCCACCTACTTCTTGGGTGAAGCCTGCCGCGTTGGTTTTGATGACAGAGCAGCCTGCAAAGCCTATGAACAAGCCCTCTCAGCAATACAACAAGCAAACTTGTCAGAATTGGACATAGCTTTCTTTGACGATTATCTGCCCACACAGGCAGCTTCAGTCTGTATGGGGCGTATAGCCCAATGTGGCGGTCGCCTCTAAGCTTTCGCTTTTTTCACCAATTCCACGACTGTCTCTACGTGATAAGTCTGTGGGAAGAGGTCAAAGACTCGCAATCGCTTTAGTTCGTAGAGATCCTCATCAACGAGAGCTGCAACGTCACGAGCCAAAGTGGCTGGATCACAAGAGACATACAAAATCTTCTCAGGAGCCAGTTTCCTCAGAGAAGGAATGAGCTCTCTCGCTCCTTCACGGGGAGGATCGAGGAGGGCCAAAGAGAATTGCTTCTCTTCATCAGCAAGCTTTTTGCAGATTTCTTCGGCTTCACCTTCGCGGATTTCGTATTTGTCGCCCATGTCTTTGGCATTTTCTTTGGACAGAGCAACACAGAGTTCATTCTGCTCAACGGCTACGACCTTTTTGCTTTTGCAAATGAGCGGCAACGAGAGGTTACCCACTCCAGAATAGAGGTCGAGGATTGTGTCATCAGCTGACACATCAGCCCATCTGATGAGTGTGGAAATCAGTTCTTCATTGGAGATGAGATTTGCTTGGAAGAATGATCGCGCAGCGGCTTTGAGTGTGATTTTGGAGCCGTCGGCCGAGGGCACTTCGTAGGAGATATGAGCGGGCTCTTGCGAGCTCACACACTCGCCCGTTTCCCAAGACTGGATGTGATAACGAAGAGGGAGGTGGGCACTTGCTGCTTTGAATGCTGCTTCTAAAGGAGCTATTAGCTCTGGTTCCTTCACTTCTATGGCCAATGCCGTAATGGGTTTTTCACCTGTCGAGAGGGCAGCGTGGCAAGTGAATGTTCTGTCGAGAAGGTCTCTACCCATCTTACGGCCAGCCGTATAAAGGGCTCTTCTAATCGTTGGAGAATAAATCCAACAATCGTCGTGGGAGACGACTCGGTGACTGCCTGCGCCACGGAAACCGACGGCCAAAATTCCAGGTGCAACGACACGACAACGTAATCGAGCGCGGAAACGATAGTGATATTTTCTGGGAGATTTATAAGTCTCTTCGATTTGGTCATCGCTGATTTCCTGGCGACCAATTCGTTTCATCGTTTGCAGGACGTTCGTTGTTTTGGCTTCTACCTGTTTGTCATAGTCTACGTGTAACCACTGACAGCCACCGCAACGGCCAAAGACGTGACAAGGCGGTTTTCGTCGATGAGGAGAAGGGGTGAGCACGTTGACGATTTCGGCTCGCCAAAAGGTTTTCTTCTTCTCGGTGACTTTTACTTTTAGCTCGTCACCTGGGACGGCACGGGGAACAAAGATGGCGCGACCATTTACACGACCTACAGCTTCAGGACCGTGGAGAAGACCATCAACTTTCATTTCCAAATACTGAGTGCGCCTCTTTTTAGATATGCGCTTTTTTCCTTTGTGAGCCATGCGGGAGCTCAATCTTCCTTTCTCGCTTTGACCATCTTTTCAATGGTTATAGCGCGCTCGTCCATCTTTTGGGCTATTTCAGCCGAGGGACCTAGTCTGCTGCGATATCGCTGAGCAGATTTTTTGAATAACTCTACAGCCCTTTCGAGTTCGCCACGTTTTACGAGGCGCTCGCTAATTTCGGCGAACCAGCCAATAATGTCAAGTGGATAAATCTTGGCCGACTCGAGATAGATGGTCACCATCCGGTCTTCCAGATAGTTGGCTTCGTCGTCCTTTCCATCTTTGCGGGCCAAAGCAACGAGTAGTTCCATACTGGGTAGAGCAGCCGATCGTTTGTCTTTGTTCTCTTGTCTCTCACCGATGAGGGCACCCCGTTGGGCATATTTTCTTGCTTCTTTGAACTGGCGTAACTTGCGATAAACAGAAGCCAGTTCATAATAGAGAGAGACGAGTTTGAGGCAATCTTTGCCCTCTTTGGCTTGAACTATGTCAATGGCACGCAAATATAGGGCGCGCGCATCTGGCGGAGCAGAGGGACCCCATTCGCTCTGAAATCGGCGAATGGCGGCAAACCTCTTTAATACAGGGACCAAGATCATACTGTATTCGTCATGTTTCTTCTCGAGCATCTCGAGCTCTTTGCTCGTGTGTTCTTCAGCTTTGCTATAGTCTCTGTACTTCTGGGATAGATAAGTCTCGGCCAAGTGGCCATGGACCTGGGCCACCCAACGGTGGTTGGCACCCAGGTATTTCTGAAAGAGTTTCAGTGATTGCAACAACATGCTTTCGGCTTTACCAAAGTAGTCGTTGTCAGCCAAAATCATGCCATAGTTGAAAATCTTGTGACCCAAATGTTGGTCTTTACGGTCACCTCGTTTGTTGATGATTGTCATCCATTTTTCCAAAGAGTTTTCTAGGAGCTTTTTCTGCTCTTCCTCATTGGCTAGGGGGATGATTTTGCTCAAGGTGTTCTCAGTCTCTTCCCAAGGAGACTTTTCAATTTTCTCGCATATCTCGAGGGCTTTTTTATAGTGACCGAGGGCTTCGAGGCGTCGTCGTTTCTTCAGAGAACATTCAGCCAAACCATAATAAGCTTTGATGGAGGTGATATCTTCGACTTGTGCCCCTTTGGCCAGCTCCAAGGTTTCTTTGAATTGGCGAATGGCTAAATCGATGAGCTCTTGCTCGAATGATTTCTGGGCCTCTTCCAATTTGGCTTCATGGAAGGTCGAAGCAGAACTTGCTGTTACAGAGCTCAGAATAAGCAAAAAGACCCAAAGTAGTCTCTGTTTTGCAAGAAATACTCTTTCCATCGATTAGACCCTTTCAAAAACACACTAGCGCTAAAGCCTGTCAGCGCTTACACCGAAAACTCGCCAGCCCTTTCTGCCAGCCTTCGGCCGCCATCATCGCTGCGCTTTCCGCTATAGGAAGTACTATACCACTTATCCACCATATTCCTTAGCAGTCAAGAACTGTAAGTCTACATCTATTTAGTTGTTAAGAAATGCAAAGTTGTGATGTCTTTCTTGACCTTTCATATTGCAAGGGATATCTTGCAGTGCACTGAATGCGCCTGCATAAACGCCAGGGACCACAAGAGGGGGCGACTTGCGAGGCGAAAAAAATGGCAGAGAATAGTAACAACCAGAGAGGGTATAAACCTCTTTTCGCTTTGATTTGGGAACTCATTGGAGTAGCCATAGTCCTCTTGGTGGGCTGGGTCCTCCTGAGTTCATTGTTTGCCACGGTTTCGCAAAAGCGAGCCAAAATGGAGGCCGCTAGAAAAGCCGCCGAAAGCCAGCGGGAAGTTCCAGCAGTTCCCATCGTCGTCAAAAAGCTCGCCACGACAACAGTTGTTGATGAAATCAATTTGCCTGGACGTATTGAAGCTATTCGTGAAGTGGCCGTCTCTACGGAAGTTCGGGGCAAAGTCATTGAGCTCGAAGTGATTGATGGTCAACTCGTCGATGCTGGTCAGGTTGTCCTTCGTCTTGATGATAGTGATTACCGAATTGCGCTAGCTGATGCAAAAGCTCGACTCAAGTTGGCGGCAGAAACTCTTCGCTCAACAAAAGAGCTAGTCCAAAGTCGTGTAGAAACGAAGTATGAAATGGACAAAGCTCAGTCTGGTTATGATCAGGCAGTGGCCGCTGTCAACCGCGCCAAGCTGCAGGTTGAACGTTGCATTCTCCGTAGCCCCATCAAAGGTGTGGTCGATGATGTGGAACCAGACTTGGGTGAGTTCGTTGCTTCAGAAAAGACTGTGGCCGTCGTACTGGAAGTCAATAAACTCAAAGTCGAAATTGGCATTCCCGAAAAAGACGTCCACGAAGTACGTGCTGTCAAAGAGTGTGAAGTGACAATAGATGCCATTAGCCTCGATCACAAAGTGATGGGCAAGGTTGTCTATTTGAGTCACCAACCAGCAAAAAATGCCTTGGTTTATTTGTTACGTCTCGAAATCGACAACTCGGATAATCTTCTCCGCCCTGGTATGTTTGGCCGCGCTCGCATAGTCAAAGCTAAACGAGAAAACTCTGTCGTTGCGCCCCTATTTTCCATAATGGCCATTCGTGATGACCATGTGGCTTATGTTGTCGACAAAGATGTGAAACAGGGCCAAGTGACGACAGTGAAAAAGCGGGCCGTAGAGCTAGGCACCATGACTGGTCGCTCTGTGGAGATTACAAAGGGCCTAAAGGCTGGTGAACACCTCGTTGTAGTGGGACAACGTTCTGTCGCAGATGATACGAAAGTCCGGGTCATGCGTATCATCGACAAAATGGGCGGTATGAAGAGATGATTATCTCAGAAATTGCTGTTCATCGACGGATTACGGTCTTTTTCCTAACCTTGGTCATCGTTTTGGCTGGTGCTTACTGTTATGTTTCTCTACCACTAGAGTCAGCTCCAGACATTCAGATACCCAATGTCTTCGTTTCAACGGACTATCGTGGTGTTTCTCCCGAAGATATCGAGAAGACAGTCACTATAGAGATAGAAAAGAAACTGAAAGGCCTCGAGGGAGTCAAAAAGATAGAGTCATCCTCTGCAGAAGGTAAGAGCTCAATTAACATCGAATTCAACACTGAAGTCGATATTGATGATGCAGTCACCAAAGTCAAAGACAAGGTCGACCAAGCCAAAGGTGAGTTGCCAACGGACTTAGAGGATGATCCATCGGTCTTTGAGGTGAACTTGGCCGAGATGCCAATTCTCATCCTTTCTCTTTCTGGACCTGGTGGATTACGCCAACTGACGCGCATTGCCGAACGTCTCGAAGAAGAGATTGAAGCCATCCCAGGTGTTTTGGAAGTGGATGTTGTCGGTGGTGTCAAAAGAGAGATACAAATCCTCGTAGACCCTGACAGAATGGCTCTTTATGGCGTTCCTTTCGATGAATTGCAACGCACCGTTAAAGGGGAGAATTCCAACGTTTCAGGCGGAACCATCAGGACAGTGGAGGGTAAATACCAACTCCGTGTACCTGGTGAATTCGAAACAAAAGCTGACGTAGACAATCTCGTCGTTGTCATGAAAGGCGAGGGGCCCATCTACCTCAGCGATGTGGCCACAGTTGTTGATGGTCTAGAGGACCGAAATAGTTACGCCCGTATAAATGGGCAAGATTCTGTCTCGCTCTACATCAAAAAACGCTCTGGTGAAAACATCGTTTATATAGTCGACGCCGTCGATGAACTGCTCGAACAGGCCAAACCTCTGTTGCCTGCCGGGACAGTCATTACGAGAATGGCAGACCGAGCAGAAGACATTCGAAATATGCTCGCTGACTTGGAAAACAATATAGCCACGGGCTTTTTCCTCGTCATCGCCATTGTCTGTTTGGCCATGGGGCTGCGAAATGCTTTCCTCGTCGGCCTTTCCATTCCTCTATCCATGCTCATCACTTTCATTGTTTTGCAGACTTTGGGCATAACTTTGAACATGGTGGTGCTCTTTTCCCTCACCCTTGCTTTGGGCATGCTCGTCGATAATGCCATCGTTATCATCGAGAACATTTACCGTTTCATGCAACAAGGTGTACCCCGTGTCGATGCGGCCATAGCCGCCACTAGTGAAGTTGCCTGGCCCATCATTGGTTCGAGTTTGACGACCATCTTTGCTTTTGCTCCTCTTTTGGCGTGGCAGGGCATTATGGGTGGTTTTATGATTTTTTTGCCCAAGACAGTCATCATTACTCTTGCCAGCTGTCTTTTTGTGGCCCTAGTCATCAATCCTGCTTTGGCTGCAGCTTTGATGAAGGTCAATTATGAAGGTGAACCAGTTTCTGCTGAAAGTGTCATGGCCGGTGGCGAAAATCCGAACCTCACCGGTGGTGGCATGATTTTGACGGCTTATCGCGGTCTGCTGAGAACGGCTTTACGCTTCAGAATGGCTGTAGTTTGTCTCTCTGGAGTCGTCCTCATCTCTTCTTTCTGTTATTGGCTCCTGGCTGTTGGTTTGAGGAAACCGCAAGAGTTCTTCCCTTCCATTGCTCCCAAGATGGCAAAGGTAAATGTGAAAGCTCCCCGCGGTGCTGACATTGATTACATCGATGCCTCAGTGCGCGAAGTTGCCTGCCGCTTGTTTGACGAGCGGGCTGGTTCAGAGGAAGAAGAGTCAGGGAAGATTGAAAAACTCACATATGCCGATTGTCTAAAACCTCGTTCTGTGAAAACTTCAGGTGGTACCACTTACGAGACTTATTCCTGGTTACCCGATGTACGTTATGTGAGTGAAAAGGCTGTTGGCTCATCTGATACTGGAGGTTTTGGTGACGACTCAGGAAGCCAGATAACCGTTCGTTTCCTCGACCTCGAGGATCAAACAGAGTCATCGAAAGAGACTCTGACCAAAATCGAAAAACTCGTAAAAAACATAGCAGGTGCCGAGATTACAGCCACGGCTCAGCGTGAAGGACCACCCACTGGTGCACCTATCAACATTGAAATCTCAGGTGACGATTTTGAGATGTTGGGACAAATTGGTGATCAAGTCAAAGCTGTCGTCGAGCAGGTTCCCCACGTACGAAACGTTCGCACGAACTTCGAGCAAGGTTCGCCCACTCTGCGCATAGTCCTCGACCGCAAATTGTCCAAAGCTCTTGGCCTTTCTACACAACTCGTCGGTTATGTGATCAAGACTTCCTTCAATGGTTTGGAAGTCTCTACTTGGCGAGAGTCTGATGATGATTACAAAATCATGGTCCGCATTCCAGAAGATCAGCGTCGACTCGTAGACACATTGCGCAAACTATATCTGCCCAGTGCGACAGCTGGATTGGTGCCGTTGACAACTATTGCTCGTCTCGAATATGTGGGTGGCATGGGTACTATCATGCGCCGTGATCACAAACGAGTTGTCACAGTAAAAGCTGATGTTGATGAAACAAAAACGACAGGCATAGTTGCCCGGTCGCGAGCAGAAGCATTGTTGACCAAAGTGCCCATTCCTCCTGGGTATCTACTTACATTTACTGGTGAAAACGAAGAACAGCAAGAATCCCAGGACTTTCTCAATTGGGCCTTGGGTGTTGCTCTCATCTGCATCCTTTTCATCCTTGTTGCACAGTTCAACTCACTGACCATACCCATTATCATTATGAGTGCCGTTCTGCTTTCATTTGCCGGTGTGTTCCTCGGTCTTGGTGTCCACCAAATGCCCTTTGGTATCATCATGACCTCCGTTGGAGTCATCAGCTTGGCAGGAGTCGTCGTCAACAACGCCATCGTGCTCATTGATTATGCAGAGCAGCTCGTCGAAGGTGGCATGGATCCTGACGAAGCCATCGTTGCCGCTGGTGCGACTCGACTTCGTCCTGTCATTCTGACGGCAGTTACTACCATCTTGGGGCTCATCCCCATGGTGACGGGAACGAGTTACGATTTCCGTAACCTACAAATGCAGTGGGTCAGTGAGTCCAGCCAGTGGTGGGGTTCGATGGCCGTAGCAGTCATCTATGGTCTCGGTCTGGCCACAGTGCTTACGCTCTTTGTAGTGCCAGTTCTCTATAGCCTCATCAACTCAGCCAAAAAATGGATATGGTGGGTAATCTATTCACCAATCTGGCTATGGTGGTTGCCCTTCGATTTCTACTTTGGCACCAACTTTAGCGCTCCCTGGCGGGGAGTCGAGGTGGACGGCGCAGCCCCTGCTGCCGCTGCTACGAGCGAAGCTGCTGCAGAGGCTGCCGCTGCATAGCTCGGTTAGGGAAGTACGAGCTTCGCTCGTTTAGGCGTGGTGGTGGCCACCATCGAGCTCGGGCGGGGGCATTTCCTGGGCCGCTGTCGTTGCTGGGCTCGATGTCTCTTCTTCCAGGGCTATACGCAATGCTTTGGCCAGTGTTTTCAGATCGATGGGTTTTTGGAGGTATTCTCTAAATCCTACAGCTAGAGCTTTTTCGCGAGTCATTGTTTCGCTGAAGCCAGTGCACAAGATGATGGGTAACCCTGGTCTGATTTTGAGTATCTCGCGGGCGAGTTCATCACCTGTGAGGTTGGGCATCATTTGGTCAAGAATGACCACATCAAATTCATTGGGCTCTTCTTTGAAGTTTTCCAAGGCTTTGAGGCTGTTCTCAAAGGCTGTCACTTCATAACCCAGGTTTTCCAAAGCCGCTGTGGCAAATCGCGAGATGAGGGATTCATCATCAACAAAAAGCACTCGTTCGCTGCCTACCATAGGTTTGCTTTGCTCTTCAGCTATGCTTGCTGCATCCTTTTTTAGGATGCAGGTGGGCAGCAGAATTGTGAAGGTTGTTCCTTCCCCCAAGGTGCTGTCCACGGAAATGGCACCGCCATGGCGCATGATGATGCCGTGGACTGTGGCAAGACCGAGGCCTGTTCCATCACCTATTTCTTTGGTAGTGAAATAAGGTTCGAAAATTCTGGAGCAAGTAGCCTCATCCATTCCGCCACCAGAGTCTTTGACTGTCAGTTTCACGTAAGAACCTGTTGGCAATTCGTGCTCTTCCGCCTCTTCCTGGCCAAGTGTTACGGGGACCATACTGATGTCGATTGTGCCTCTATTTGGGCGGATGGCGTGGTATGCATTGGTGCAGAGATTGACGAGGATTTGATGCATCTGTGTGGCATCGGCTCGAACGAGAACTTCTGGGCAATCGAATTTTACGTTGATTGTAACCGTCGATGGGATTGAACCTCGCACTAGTTTGAGTGCTTCATCGAGTACTTTTTCGAAATGGAGAGGGCCACGTTCGACCTCTCCTTTGCGACTGAATGTCATGATTTGTTTGACCAAATCAGCAGCCCGTTTGAGGGCGGCTTGTACTTCTTTTAGGTATTGTTTTGCCTCTTCTTTGTCATCAATGGAGAAGAGTGCCAGCTGTGTCAAACCTGATGCGGCAAAGAGTATGTTGTTGAAATCGTGGGCAATTCCGCCAGCCAATGTACCTATGGCTTCCATTTTTTGTGAGTGAAGGAGCTGCGCTTCGAGGCGGGCCATTTGTTCTTTTGCTTGGCGTGCTTCCGTGGCATCACTGGCCACTCCCAAATAACCAATGATTTTTCCTTCGTCATTTTTAATGGCGGTGACTGTGAGGTTGATGATTATCCTCGCGCCATCTTTTCTAATGCAGGTCCAATCTTTCGTCTCAAATCCCACTTGGCGAGGAACGGATGTGAAGGTTTCCATGTCCGTCACTTCTTCGGGGTCGTGGAAAGCCAAGATAGTCTTTTTATCAACGAGTTCTTCAGCCTTGTAACCGAGGATCCTCTCGGCACCAACATTGAAGGAGGTGATCATTCCTTTTGTATCTGTGGCGATGAAGGCCGTCTTGGTTGCTGCATTGAGCACGTTGCGCAAGCGACGCTCGCTGACGTGCAAGTTTTCTGTAGAACGTATGAGAGAAGTCGTAATGTAAATGACCAAGATGGAAATGACTGCAACGATGACGAGGCAAATAAGAGCCAGGCGGTGGGATTTTACTGCAATTTCGGCGTGGACGTCGCCGAGATAAATGCCTGAACCAACAATCCAACCCCAGGGTTTGAACAACGAGACAAATGATGTCTTTCGGGCTATTCGACTTTCGTCTTTCCACTGCCAGAGATAGTCGACATA
>CAZXTJ010000144.1:0-14465 GCA_964643655.1 uncultured bacterium | reverse complement strand
CAATTGTTGCACCCATTCGCTCTGACGGTATTGCCTGTTTAACAGCCCCCTTTACTACTCCTGAAGCCCATCTTGGTTGTTTCAATCAATTTCGGCCACAGTTTTGCTTCTTTGGTCGTAGCTCCGGCCGCATAAGGCTGAGCCGGCGCAGCAAGGAGATTACGGTGGCTCGCATCATACTGATTGACTGGAATTTGACGACGCGCTTCCTGTACGAACGTACACTCGCCGAAGTTGGTCACATTGTGTCATTGGCTAATTCAATAAAAGATTGGGCAATGGCCGATTTGATTTTGATCAACGCATATCTCGGTGGCACACAAGTGGCAGACGTCATCGCTCAGCTGGCCAAAAGTGATGTTGAGATACCCACCCTTTTGCTTTGCTCATCTTGGATGGGCCGTCAGATTGAAACCATATGGCCCCAAGGTCCCGTCATCGCCCTCGAAGGTCTTTCTGGCCCAGATGCCCTATTGGACCAAATAAACAAAATACTATCGACCCCACTGTCAAAGGAACTAGCTACAGCCAATAAGAAAAAGAAAAAACAAGCACAAGAGGAGGAAGTCGAATGTTCGACAATTTGAAACTAAGGACACGCTTGCTAGGGTTGGGAATTGCCCTCTCATTAATTCCGCTGCTGATTACTTCCGTCGTTGTCTATGTACAAGGCAAGACAATGGCTCAAGACGCTGGTGATGCCTGCATCGAGCTAGCACTAACAGATTTGGATCATATCGCTGAAGGTATTTACAACATGTGTAATACGCAGCACAAATTGCTCGGCAACTGGATTGCAGCTGCCCGGGGTGTTGCCAAAGACAAGTTGGAAACTGCAGGAAAACTAACATTTGATGAAAACGCTAAACGTGAATGGTTAGCAATGAACCAAGTGACGAAAGCCAGCCGAAAAATCTCGCTACCCACCCTCATGGCTGGCTCTCGTCGCTTGGATAAAGGTTTGGCTGATGAAATCCAAAAACTGAGTGGTGCCACATGCACAATTTTCCAACGCCTGCCAAACTCTGATGACTTTTTGCGAATTGACACAACTGCTCGCACAAAAGATGGTAGGAAAGCCATTGGCAGTTACATGCCTTCCAGAAACAGTGATGGCAGTCAAAATGACATCATCGGCTCTCTCATTCGTGGAGAAGCTCGAGATTGCCGCAGTGAAGTCCTCGGTTCTTGGTACATTGGCAACTATGCCCCTCTCTTTGGCAAGAACCGCAATGTAATCGGTGCGTTGTATGTTGGTGTCCCTCAAGAGTCAGTAGTAGCCCTTCGCAAAGCCATCATGTCCACGAAGGTTGGCAAGACTGGTTATGTCTTTGTTCTCGATAGTAAAGGCAACTACGTCATCTCCAAAGATGGTGCTCGCGACGGAGAGAATATCTGGAATGCAACAGACAGCAATGGAAGCAAGTTCATTCAGGAAATATGCCGCAAAGCAATGGCTCTAAAAGACGGCGAAATCACTGAACAGCGATATCCTTGGAAAAATGCAGAAGATCCAGAACCAAGAGAAAAAGTAGCACGAATTGCTCACTTCAAAGCTTGGGACTGGGTAGTCGGTGTAGGTTCCTATGTAGATGAATTCCAAGAAGGTCAACAACGTGTGGAAGCTGCAAGCAATCACAGCAACATGATATTGCTTGGAGTAACGTTGGCAGCTCTCTTTGGTTCCATCTTCGCTTGGACCATCGTTTCTGGAAGTTTGACTGGCAAAATCGACCAAATCGTACAAATCCTCAGCTCTGCCTCTGAGCAGGTTGCCTCGGCTTCATCTCAAGTCGCCAACGCAAGTCAGCAAATGGCTGAAGGCGCTAGTGAACAAGCCTCATCACTCGAAGAGATCTCCTCTTCTCTTGAAGAGATGACCTCAATGACAAATATGAACGCAGAGAATGCAGGCAAAGCCAATGACCTTTCTTCCAATGCAAGAAGCGTTGCTGGCCAAGGTCTCCAATCGATGGGTCGTATGTCCTCGGCAATCGACGCCATCAAAACATCTGCAGATGAGACAGCCAAGATTGTCAAAACAATCGATGAGATTGCCTTCCAAACCAATCTACTGGCTCTCAACGCCGCAGTTGAAGCAGCTAGGGCTGGCGAAGCAGGAAAAGGATTTGCAGTTGTGGCTGAAGAGGTACGTAACCTAGCCCAAAGAAGTGCAGAAGCTGCCAAAAACACTTCTGAACTCATCGAGGAATCACTGAAGAACGCTGACAATGGTGTACGCTCCTCAACGGAAGTACATTCGTCCCTTGGCGAAATCTCCACATCAGTCGAAGACGTAACCAACGTAGTCAGCGAAGTGTCCAGCGCCAGTCGTGAACAGGCCGAAGGAATAGCTCAAGTCAACACAGCAATGGCACAGCTGGACAAAGTAACTCAGAGCAATGCAGCCAACGCAGAAGAGTCAGCCTCAGCCGCTGAAGAGCTTTCGGCTCAGGCAGTCGAACTGAAGAGTGCAGTGGAAGACTTGCAAAAACTCGTTGACGGTAATGGTAGCAGCAGAAGGCAGAACAAACAGCAAGCTAACAGGCCGCGCCGCCAAGCACAACCCCTGGCTCATGAAGCCTCTCATCGAAAAGCTGCTCCTGAAGCCCAAAAGGAAGCACCTGCACCCAAAATGCAGTTCACACCAACTGATATCTTTCCGCTCTCCGAAGAGGAGTTAGCGGATTTCTAGCACTCCCCATACTCCCCTACAATTTGATACTCAGGGCCGCTCAGCGGCCCTTCTTTTTTATCTTGGTCTTTCCTATTGCGCCTTCGATTGCTTCGTTCAACGTTCGCAAAGCCTTCACTCTTGCCCATAGTTTGCAGTTGCCTTCGACTACAGTCCATGGTGCATATGTCGTTGATGTTCGCTGCAACATTTCAACGACAGCCTCTTCATAGACATCCCATTTTTCTCGATTGCGCCAATCTTCATCAGTGAGTTTCCAATTTTTGTATTCATCGACTTTACGTGCTTTGAAACGAGCAAGTTGCTCTTCTTTCGATATGTGAATCCAGAATTTGGCGATTATGGCACCATGGGATGCGAGTTGACTCTCAAACTCATTCAACTCTTGATAAGCACGACGCCATTCTAGCTCTGTGCAAAAACCTTCAACGCGTTCGACGAGCACTCTGCCGTACCAGCTGCGATCAAAAAGGGTTAGGTGACCATCTTTAGGTAATCTCGTCCAGAAACGCCAAAGATGATTATGAGCCTTTTCCTCTTTCGATGGTGCAGCAATGGGGACTACATCGTAACCGCGCGGATCGAGGAATTCCGTCAGCCTCTTGATGTTTCCTCCTTTACCTGCAGCATCCCACCCCTCATAGACGACAATGACCGAGCGGCGTTCCTCAAAACAGCGATGTTCCAAAGTACGCAGTCTTACTTGTTCTTTCTTCAGCTGTTTTTTGTATTCTTTTTCAGAAAGAGTCAGTGACAAATCGACTCTGTCCAGAATCGTTGGATTTTTTTTGGTAATTTTCTTTTTGGTCTTTTTCGTTTTCTTCTGAACGGTTTTTATTGTGGCGGCTTTGTTCTGTAAAGCACGCTCAGCAGCTGCGATAATGGTTTCGAAGATTTTCACTTGGGCAAAACGTATGTCAGTTGCTGGAACGATTGTCCACGGAGCATAGTGAGTAGATGTCTTCTCGAATATCTCTTCGTAAGCAGCAAGGTAATCGTCATACTGCTTATGATGTTTCCAATCTTCTTTTGTCACTTTCCAGGCTAAAAGAGGATCCTTTTCCAGTGCCTTGAATCGTTTCTTCTGCTCTTTCTTGGTTATGTGCATAAAAAATTTGACGAGTACAGTACCATCATCAGTGAGCTGTCTCTCGAATTGGTCTATCTCTTCGTAGGCACGTTTCCACTCTGACTTACGACAGAGTTTGTCAATCCTCTCGACAAGCACGCGACCATACCAGCTTCGGTCAAATATGGCTATTCGTCCATTGGCTGGAGTTTTTGTCCAGAAGCGCCAGAGAAAGGGGCGCAGTGCTTCTTCGCGCAGTGCAGCTGAAATGGGCCAAACTTGGAAACCACGAGGATCCAATCGTTTGACGAGACCATTGATGGCTGTTCCTTTGCCTGCAGCATCCCATCCTTCAAAAATGATTGTGAGAGGAATCTGAGCGTCCTTCAACTCCTTTTGCAGGTCTCTAAGCCGATCACGTAAAACAGGAAAAATTTCTTTGAACTTTGCTTTGGTTAATTTCTGTTTCATCGCAACCAACTCGAGCATTATGGAGCTCCTTCCTTCAATAGCCCTAACAGGCTTTGTGCAAGTGGTTTCAACTTGTGATCTTCAGTTATCTCTTTCAAGCCTTGTTCTATTTTTCTTTTCACACTATAAGGTAGTTTCTCTTTGTCTACACGCGCCAAAACCAGTGCTTGCGCCAAACGTGCTCTGACATCTCCAGGATTTTTATCTAGGTAAGTTTGGTAGACATCAGCCACGTCAACACGTGTATGATGCTCAACCTGACAACTCGTACCCTGAAGCAAGGCAGCTGTCAAAGCATTCAATGATTGCGGCATATCTCTTTGCTCGGCTACACGATAATAATCGAGGGTCAATTTGGCCTGCGCTGGCATTTGAGAGCGTACTTTACTCTCCCCCAATTTTTTAACCAAAAGAAAATAACTGGCCAAAGATTCGGGAACCACAAGTCTTCTTAGATTAAGAATCATGGCATCGAAATGTATGGAGATGGGAACATGGTCATTGGATGAAATGGCCTTCATGATTGTCAGACGAGCCTCTTCTGACTTTCCTTGTTTCGCCTCAACACGCGCTTTTAGCTGCAACAGTTTTGCTGAGTATGGATTGGTTTTGAGAGCAGTTTCGAGCACTTCTCTTGCCTCTGTCAAATTGTCTTCTTGCAAACTCATTTGGGTCAAACCGGCAACAGCAGACTCAAAACCTGGCCGAAAATAGAGAGCTTTGCGAAGCTGTTCTTTGGCTTCCTCAGGCCGCACGAGTTGAAGCAAACAGATTGCACGATTAAAACTGGACTCAGGCAGTGCTTTGACAAAATCTATTTTCTCAAAGACCTCTAGAGCACTCTCCCACTGTTGACTTTTCATCAAACTCACACCATAGGCAAACTGTAAGTCCAAGAGATTGGGAGCCAAATTCACTGCTCTACGCATTTGTATTATTGACTGGGCTGTTTGGCCTGCTCTCTCCAAGTCAATAGCCTTGGCCCAACTATGTTCTGCCTCATACCTCGTAAACAAACAATTGGTGACTCCAATTGCCATGCACAAACCTACCAAGGCAATTAGCGCAGAGAGGCTTTTGTCTTGCCATCGCAATTCAAAACTTTTGCCCTTCACCAAACTATGGGCGCAAGCCAACAAAACGAAAAATAGTGCTGCTACTGAGGGTTTGTGAAGGGCATAACTGAACATACTGTGAGTTGTTAATGTAACAAGAGACAAGAGGATGCCCTGTAGAAGCCAATCGTTTCGCAATGCCTCAGTTTTCAAGAAAGTTTTGCAGAAGTGGTAAGTGAGTAGCAATAGGAAGATGAGACCTACGAATCCTTCTTCACACCATCTGTTCATCAACTCATTGTGAGCACGGCTCGTATGACCAACTTTGGGAAGAAAATGAGCATTCTCTGGTCGTTCTAGAACAAAGGCCTGCACCCTCTGATACAAAATGCCGTATTGACCAAAACCTCTTCCCACAATGGCGCTCTTGAAAGAGTTGGTAGCCATTTTCCAGGAAACAACCATCTCTAATCGCCTTGCCAAAGGACCAGATTCATCAACACGCATCAGTTTCTCCATCCTTTTGAGGACAGAATAGTGGGCACGACTAAGAGGGTTTTTTCCTTCGAAGAAATTACCACCAACTAAAGCCAATAAAAGACATAGACCAAAAGTAAAATAAAAACGTTTGCCTCTAATAGAGGGAAAGAGGATCCAAAAGGCTCCCCCAGTTGCAGCAACCAAACCTAGGAGGGCAATCACTGGGCTAATGAGGGGTGAACCGAAAACCACAATGAGAATTGCTCCAGCAATGGCCAAGGAGAGTAGCACTTTGAGTTTTTTCGTCAAATAGGCAAAGAGCAATAGCCCCAAAGAGAGACTCAACCAAGCTCCTCGACAATAAGAGAGCATAATTACTACTGAAAAGAGCAGCAAAGTAAAGAAGGAGACTAATTTAGGCCCAAATGAGCGCTCTTCATTGTTGCTCAAGGAGTAAGAAAGCAAAACTGGCACAAGGCCTATGAGATAACCAACCAAATGGTTCCTGTTCCCACATAAACCATGTAAATATGGGCGACTGCCTGGTCGTATTGGTTTGACTAGATAAGTGAGGTCAAACCAGCCATCGACCTTGACCGCTTCCAATACTTGGCCGTCAACACCGTAATACTGCATTAAAGCGAAAGTAGCCGTAATGACTCCTGCAGCGACGGCGGCAGATATGAGCCAAATGATGAGCCGTCTCTCTTTCAGCCTACAGGCAACTATGACCAGTAGTAGCAAAATGAAGTCAGAGAACAGCAACTCTGCGCCCGTTGAACGGTGCGTAGCCCACAATAAGGTGATAGCCCGCCATATGAAAAGGGTGTACATGGAAAGAAAGAGTGGCGTCTGAGGAAGGCTGAGCTTTTTAGCCTCTACCCCTTGCACTAACCACCAACAGGCCAACAGAGTGACCATGAGGTGCAAAAAGAGTGTTTTAGGGACAGTAAAAGGTTCGTGGACGGTAATCGATACCAAAAGCGGTGTGAGAAACAACAGACCAAACAATAACCAGAAGCCAACTCGCTCTGTTTTTTTGGTCACGTGAAGCTCCTTAACTGACAACACCGTCAAGGAATCACTCTACCACTGGGAAGCGTAACGCTGCGTCACATTCGTTGCAAACAAGTGGTTCACGATGTAACGTTTTTCCGGGAAAAAGGAGGGACTTTTTAGCAAAATGCTGGTTTAAAGCGGTTTTTCAATTTTGGCCCACCCCTTGCTTTACTGTTGGTGGATACCGCTTCAATCGATACTTTTCAGCTCCTTTCCCATACGTTGACCGTATCTCGCTAGAACGGCCTCCCAAAAGGGAGGCCAATTTTTTTTATGGGCAAGGTTCTGTGAGTGGCTCAACGCTGAATTGATCAACGACAACTTTGGTTCCACTCTTGCTTCCGTTGAGGAAGAGACCCACTTTACCAAACTGCATTTGCTCTTGGATGGACAATAATGCAGCTGAGTTCATTTCTAGAGCCTCAAGTGCTACTCCATTGACTGAAGCCATAACTTCATCATTAGCACACCTAATTGACAATTCATTCCACTGTGCGAGTTCTTCCTCTGGCAATACCATTCTTTTCAGGGCAACCATTTCGTTTACATCACCGAGGGAAGCATACAAAGTCGCAGTTTTGGTCGTTTCGTCAAAACTCAAAACATAACCAATCGTGGAGTTTGGATTGTTGTCAGAACAACGAGCAATCAAGCCGTATGTTGCCGGAGGACCATCGAGAGACCTCATCAATGCTGATACTTCGTAATCTTTCCAGCACATTCCACCCGTTCGCAAGACTCCACTTTCATCGGCTTCGGTAGTAAGTAAAAGAGCCATTCCATCACTAGTAGGAGTTTCCATGGCTATGGATTGCTGTGTCATCCCGACCCAAGAGTCAGTCAGTTCTGTAAAATCATCAACGAGTAGCTCAACTGCGCTAGAAGTCTTCTGCAGAGGTTCAACGCCCAGAGTTTCGCACAAACCTGCAAAAATGCCATATGAGAGGTCAGTGTTATAAACAGGATCATTTACAGCAAAGGCATCTTCCTTATTAGAGAGGAAAGCCCCTTCAGTAAGGCATTTTTTGTTCGTTTTGTGATTCGAAGAGAGAACACCAAGATAAAAACCGAGAACCTCTTTGTCACCCTTTACTCCTCGTGAATGAATACCAGTCTCAGCCTTCATTCTATCGTGAGTGTGTCGGGCGAGAACCTTACTTTCCGTATTCCAAGAGCGATGGAATACCTCCATACCGTGGGCTGCTTCATTGGCTGCACTATTATAGTGGATAGAACAGAATGCACTTGCACCCATTGAATTGGAGAAATTGACTCGCGATGATAGTGAAGGACAGATGGTATTGTCCAGGCGAGTCATTTTTACAGTAGCACCCATCCGCAAGAGGTAATCGCGTACTATATTTGCGCTCTGTGAAACATAATAATCTTCAAATCTCTTGGTATGTTTGCTGTAGGCCCCTGAATTTTTGCCATGGCCTGGATCTAGGACCACAACCTTGCCAGCCAAGGACCCTTTTCCAACTAGCAAGTTCTTGTTGAGGACCATCACTGTTTCATAATCTGGATTTTCGCTGTCAGCAAGATGCACAGCTACTCCATCAGCGAGAGAATAGCGATACAAGGCTCGCTCGAGGACCTTGTGGCCATCATCGATAGAGCGAACGAATTTGATGGTCCCATCATCGAGCCAAGAAGGAGAGTGGCCACGAGCCACATATTCCAACTTTTCACCCTCAGTATTGGACAACCAAAGTGATCCTCCTCTTTCAAGGCTCTCCCAGAGAAATTTTGTGCCATCAGGTGACAATTGAGGAGAAAAGAAGGAGGGACCCAAATCAGGCAGAGTGGCCATTAGTGGGGAACATAGGATAAGACAAGTAAGGAGCGACAACGAGAACATGCGTAGAGAGTTCATCTACTTCCCAATCTGAAAGCGAATATGGTCGACGAACGACAATTATTATGACCTTCTTATTGTTTTTATGACCTCACTAGGACCGTTCTCGCGAAGCCAGTAATAATGTCAGAAGGAGGCCAAATCGTCAAGGGTCAATTTGCGGTAGACTCCTAATACAGATGAATAAAAGACTTGAGCAGATAGGCTCTTACCAAATAGTCAAACAAATCGGCCAAGGAGGAATGGCCGTCGTTTATTTGGCACGCACCCAAGATGGGCGTGAAGTAGCCATCAAGGTCATCAGAAGAGAGTTTGCAGCGGCCAAACGTTATGTTAAACGCTTCAAAAGAGAGTGTACGGCTGTTAGTGGATTGAGACATCCCAATATAATCAAACTCGAAAGTTATGGCATCCATGAAGGATATCCCTATGCAGTAATGGAGTATCTGACTGGTGAGAGTCTTCAAGACAGGTTAGATGAGAAGTCTACTCTCAAAGCCAAAGAAGTGCTTGCTTTGGCTCCACCTCTAATAGAGGCCTGTGCTTATTATGGGGCCAAGGGATTGGTACACCGCGACCTCAAACCTTCGAACATTCTCCTGCGAACAGATGGAACACCTGTCATCGTCGATTTTGGACTCGTTTACGATGCTGAATTGACCAAAATGACTCAATCTGGCCAAGTCGTTGGCACACCAGCTTATCTTGCCCCTGAGATATTAAGGGGAAAAAGTGCAGATATTCGCAGCGATTTGTACCAATTTGGTGTCATCTTTTTTGAGTGTCTTGCGGGTGAATTGCCTTTTGTGGCACCAACTCCAGCACTGGTAATGACCTGTATCTTGCAAGGTAGAGCACGTTCGTTGCTGGACTTGCTACCCAAGATGGACAAAAATTTGGCCTTTTTCATAGAGAGACTAATGGCTGCCAAACTCGATGAAAGGTATGCCTCCCCTGAAGAAGCACTCATTGATCTCAAAAGAATTCAGTCTGGCCAGAAACTGCAGGGGACAGCAAAAGTAGAGAAAAAGCCAGAACCAATAAAACAGCAACAACCACGTGCAACCAAAGGGAACAGACGTTTCCTTTTATCTGTAACGCTTACTATTCTTGCCATATTGTTTTGTTTGCATGTTTTTAGTGGTGACGCACAAAGAGGAAAAGAGACAATCATCCCCCGCCCTCGCGTCACAGCTGGTTTTGAAAAAATTCGTATCGAATGGGTTAGTAAATCTGCCCTGCGCACTCGCGCCATCTTGTATGGACCAGGAGATACTGAGATCCTCTCGCGTAGTGACGGAGCACCTACTTTCCAACACAGTTTCCTTTTACCGGTACGTGACAGGAAGGCTACACATAGGGTGCGGCTGATGGTTCTTCCCAACGGTCCTGTCTCTTTACCTCAGAGTGTCAAGCTCCGACACCTTTCGCCAACTGGGATCAAGGACGTAAGTTTCGGTCTCAACGGCCTATCGATTTCTTTGGATACAAAAAAACAAGCTGAACTCCTTTATCTGCTCAAAGTGCGTGATACAAATGGTCGAATCAGTGAAGCAGCAGCACAGGAGACGACATCAGCTCTCGTTGCTACTATCGAAGGCACAGGCCCCGACATTGCCAGACTTTCGTTGAATATTAAGAATGAAACAACGAAGGAGAGCAAAGAAATATTGCTCGACGGCGAATTCCAGAAATGGGCTAGAGATTATTACAACAAGTGCAAAGATCTGTCCTTTACCAACATCATGGCCTCCATGCTCACCAAAGCCGTTGCCGAACTAGTTAGTCGCGCAGATAGGGATCTAAAAGCTGTCTCATCTGAAGGAGTAATCGAAGAAGACGGATGGCGAAAACTGACAAGAGCGCAGCAAGAAAAACTACAGAGTAGATTGCTTGGAATTCAGAAATGGTCCCGTGAACAAAAGTGGGGAAGTCTGATTCTGGATATTGCAAGACATCAAGATGTCTTACTTTCTAGCCCTCTCATTCCTCTAGCACAACAGAGTATTTTGTTTCAATCAGCTGAGGGAGCCGTTGGTATCGATGCTGGTTTCCTTGCTCGAAACTGGCCTCCTTTCACGGACAAGAAATATTCTTTTGGTCGTAACTGGAGTTTTGCTTGGCGTTGGTCTCCTCCTTCAGGAGGACGATGGATGGCTCTAAAAACGTTTACTTTGAATGGTAAAAAAGCCCGTTTCAAAGCAACTGATCTTGCACTATTGGTCATTGGCAAAAAAAAGTCTATCCTCGAGCTGCCAATCAGTATTCCTGCCAACGCTTTGAGCAACGTAAATAGAGGTTGTATTTGTCTCGAGGTGACGAGATTTCCTGAGAAACTCTATCTTGACCTGCACATCAATGGGAAGCCACGTTTCATAGTTCCTTGCACCAAAGGAAGAGAAGGTTCCTGGTTCTGTCAAAACTTTCCAGCAGAACTATTGCATGAGGGTGCCAACACCATCACTATTACTGCCAATCTTGTCTCTGCATTTTTTAGAGAAAAGAAACACGCCCAAGTAAACAAAGTCACTTTGCTCGTTGAAAGATAGAAGGGCCTTTTCTGAGATATGCAAGTAACAAGTCCTTTGATGAAGTGGCTGCTACTGTAACCTTTCGCCTTGGCCGCACATAAACTCTCTTGAAGAATTCTGGGCAAGCGAGGACATATTCTTTATTGTCCTCCACTGGAAAAAGGCTTTGACCATCTCTACTCAAAATCTTCAGCTCATCAAGAGTTCGTTGGGCTTTACCCTCTTCGTCTTCAACTTGCGTGTATTTAACCTTTAAGCCAGCCCAGGCAAACTTCTTTCCCAAACCGCGCTCTACTAGACGCTGTACTCTATAACCTTTGAGTTTTATTGCATAGACTGCTTCGTCAAAAGGAGCTATTCGATGGAGCAATCCTCGTGTCACATTGCCATCATCGTTGGCTGCAACGACACTGCGAACACCCGATTGGTTCAACATAGCCAAATCACTGTCGGGAACTCCTTCATACAGTGCCTGGGCAAAAAAAGTAGCTGCAGGATCTTCAAACTCAGGAGACATGAATGGAGTCTTCTTAATGAACAAATCGCCCAATCCTCTTGCCAATACTTCGTCGCGCAAAGAGCTTATCTGAGCTCTCATAGGTCTAAATGCTCTTACGAGCTGGGGCAGCGGTTTGGCTTCCTTGCCTGCTAATAGATGGCGTTTCATTTCATATTTAGTGATCTTGCCGAGTTCGCGAGAGTAAGACAACTCGATTTCACCTGCAAAAATTCCGTAACAACCGCATAAAGTAACGACCGTATCATCGTCGAGTTCGTAGTGTTTATTGGCGTGTGAATGAGCATCGATGATGATGTCAATATTGTGCTGAGGTGAGTCGTCGTCCATTGTGGTCAATGCTTCTGTCCAAGCGGCTTCACGTTCTAGACCTAGGTGAGCAAGGCAGATTACGATATCGGACTGCTGTCGCAAACGAGGAATGAGTTCACGACAAGTGGACGCAACATCCGTCAAATGAAGACCTTCCAACCAAGTGGAACGCGGGTGACACAAACCAAAGATGGCTATTTTGACTCCCATTCTTTCCACAATGAGGTATGGCAAAACATTGGGCCACTGTCCTTCCACATTGGCCAATAAAACGGGAAACTTTCGTAAGGCTAAATTTTCACGAAATGACTTTGCACCATAATCAACAGCGTGATTGCCAATGGTGCAGGCGTCATAATCGAGATAGGTGGAATTCATCAGACGCAGAAGATTTCGACCTTGCGACTGAGCGCAATCAAAGGTGCCTGAAGTTGAGTCACCACTGTCGAACAATAACAAACCATCGTCTCTTCCCTTTTGAGCAAAAGCGCGAGCATACTCTGGCTTCTCTTTCCACAGCTCGGCTCGCCTTTGGGCGATGATTGAAGCCAAAGCAAATAGGCCTTCAACTTCAACGTCTTTTCCAGGACGACTGAGTCGATTGGCAAAACTATATCCGTGCAAATCATTTGTGTGAAAAATCGATAATTTGACTTCGTCAGCCTTGGCTGCGTGAAAAGCAAAGAGCATTGTCAAAAGTAGTAACATTGGAACAAACCTTGGCATATGTTTTCCACTTCCTTCTCCCTTGTCTAATACAACACGTGCCCCAGAAAAGAACAATGAAATGCTCTCATAGCAGCTATGACCGAGCCACTATGTCGACTTCCTTCTTCCTGGGCAAACGCGGTACGATGCTAAAGATGAAAACTGTATTAACAGAAAGGAGGACATATGTTCTTCGATGATTTCAAACGTTGGCGCCGAGGTAGAATTCGCGACGTTCAACGACTACAACAGCAGTTAAATGAAATGCTAGGGGGAGGCATTCCATTTCCAGACATAAATTTTGAAGCTTTCCCTCCACTCAATGCCTGGAGTAACGATGAGAAGTTAATCGTCAGAGTAGAAATGCCAGGTTTTTCTCCTGATGACATAGACGTCTCCATTATGAATCAGACAATGACCCTCAAGGGCACTCGTGCACAGGAAGAGTTGGGTGAAACGGATATTTTCCATCGCCAAGAGCGAGGCCATGGAAAGTTTGTTCGCACCGTAGAACTCCCCTTCGCCGTGGAAGCGGATTCTGTGACAGCCTCTTACAAAAGAGGCATACTCACCCTCGAGATGCCGCGGGCAGAAGCTGACAAACCACGAAAAATTTCTATCAAAACTGAGTGAAGCGAGGTGAATAATGTCTGACGATCAAATCAAAGTAACCAAGGTCGATCCCAAAGGATTAACGGCTGAGAGAACGAGCGAGAGTCCACTAATCATGCCTCGCGTCGACATCATTGAGCGCGAAGACGCTCTCTATTTAGTTGCTGATATGCCAGGAGCCGACGAAGAAAAAATTGACATCAATGTTGAGAAAAACGTTTTGACCATCACAGGCAGAATGGCAAAAGTTGAGTTCGATGGTTTTCACCAAGTGCTCGATGAGTTTGATTCTGGTGATTATCATCGCAGCTTCTCTCTCTCCAATGAGATTGATCAATCGGGAATTGAAGCAACGATGAAAGATGGAGTTTTGCGGCTCTATCTACCAAAAGCCAAAGAAGCCGTTCCCAGGAAAATTACCATTAAAACTGGCTGAACGAACCAAGGAGACCGGCGCCTCGAGAGCTTACTCGCGGCGTCGGTTATTTTTTGGTTTATACTTGAGGAAGGAGGTAAACACCAATGGGTCGACGAATGGACGATGCAACGATTGGTACCCTGCTAGTCATGTTTGTGGTGTTGATGTTCTGCTGGAACTACTCATTTATCTATCCAATCAAAGTATTCGTAGTTCTGCTTCACGAGCTGGGTCACGGACTTGCCGCTGAGTTGACTGGCGGCGACATGGTGAGAATTGAACTATCTTCCAACCTTGGTGGAGTCTGTTGGTCTGCAGGGGGCATTCGTTGGATAGTACTGCCTGCTGGCTATTTGGGCTCAATGTTTTTTGGTGGCATGATATTGGTCGCCGCAGCCAAATCAAGGCGAGACAAGGACATTTCGACACTCATTGGTTTGCTCGTTGTCGGTCTTACTCTCTATGCGGTACGAAACATGTTCGGCATAGTCTTTGGCCTGCTTTTTGGTGGAGCAATGATATTGGCGGGCCATGCTTTACCTGAAAAAATCAACGATTTGCTTCTCAAGTTCATTGGATTGGCCAGCTGTTGTTATGCCATCATAGATATCAAAGAAGACCTCATCAGTCGGACTGTTCCAGGTTCTGATGCATATAAGATGTCCGAGATATTCCCCTTG
>CAZXTJ010000143.1:0-14483 GCA_964643655.1 uncultured bacterium | reverse complement strand
ACATAAAGAGAAGCAGCATCGTCATTTTCGAAAGTGAACTCCATTTCTTGGTGTTCAAAACCACGGTCAAAGACTAGATTTGAGGCTAAATCCAATAATCTTTCATAGATGGCGGGATATTTTGTTTCCAAAGAAAAAGGCAAATCTTTAGCGTATTCTGCTCTCTGTCTTTCGCTCATAGGGAAAGGATGTACGAGTCCAGAAACAACGTCTTCCCCTTGCGAACACATTGTAAAATCTCCGAATAATTCAACACCTGTTGAAGCTGCACGAGGAGATGTGGTGAAAAGTGCACCTGTGCCCGAAGTTTTTCCTAGGTTGCCAAGGACCATACGCTGCACGATAACGGCTGTTCCCCATCCATCAGAGAGTTTCATCTCTTTGCGGTAAGCACAGGCTGTCGAAGAGTCCCAAGAGGCGATGACACTAAAGATTGCCTCAATTACCTGTTCGAATGGATCTTGTGAAATTGTGCAGCCATTCTCTTGTGCTTTTTTCTCGTACAAGAGAGCCAGGTTTTTCATTTGTTCTGTTGTGAAATCAAGCTTTCGGTCGATGTGGTGCTCACTTTTGTAGGCGCCAATCAACTCATCGAAGAGATCACGTGGTAGGCCCTGAGACATGGAGTAACTCTGAATGAAACGGCGATAACAATCCCAGGCTGTCCATCCATTGTCCAATGTCTTGGCCCACTCTTGGGTAACTTCTCTAGTCAAGCCAACATTGATGACAGTATCCATCATTCCAGGCATAGAGACCGCCGCTCCAGACCTTACAGAAACTATCAAGGGATTGATCAGAGAACCCAGTTCCTTGCTCGTCTTTTTCTCGAGTTTGTCAACAGCTTGCCTGATGCGTTGACAAGTGTCATTGCGTAGTTGCTCATAATCCAGAACATCAGTGAGATTGAACAGCTCAGTTGAAACAATAAATCCTTCAGGGACTGGCAATGATAATCCGTGTAGTTTTTTTAGAGTTAGGCCCTTGGAGCCAAGGATGAGCTGATCTTCTATGTCTGCAATTGGTTCGTCAATGAAAGAGACCAGTTTGTCTTGGCTATAGTTGAGCAGGGTTGTGCACTGTTTGTCAGAGAGGCTCTTGGTCATAGCCGTCAAGGCTCTGCGAATTTTATCGATGAAGATATCCAAGTTCTGTAAACCATAGGTGGAGGCAATTATCTTGCGTAAGAAACTCTCTGCCATCGCATCTGCTCGTTCATCCAGCTCGGAACCTTTTTGTCCCTGTTCTCGCAAGAGTGCTCGAGTAATAACTTGTAAGTTCTTTTCATGGACGTCGATGTAGTTTGTCTCTATGACTCTATCTGCTGCATTGGCCACAAACTCGATGACATTGAGAAACTGCGTCGCTGAGAAATTGCCCACCCAGAGACTTCTTTTGAGGAGTTCAACTTTGTTGGATAGATCCTCAACGTGTAATCCAAAAATGGAGAGTCCCTCTACGATGGTACGCAAGAGGCGATAGGCCATCAATAAACTGGTTTTGGTCATGTATTGAGCTTCGAAAGAGGTAACAACTTTCTCCAAGTGAGGAGTCATCACATTGACGACGCGAATCAGAAGTCCCATTGAGTCAAACTTGGGTTCCCGGTAAGTTCCATACATAGAAGGTATGCCTACTGCTATGTGTCGTTTGAAGTAGATGTCTTCTAAAGGTTCAGTTATCTCCGCAGATGTGATGACTGCTTTCAATTGACGTAAGACTCGGTTTCCTTCCAACAGGATTTTCCAGCTGTCTTTATCACTCAACGCGTCAATAAACCTTTTTCTTACTCCTTCTTCTACGGCCGAAGAGCGGCGAAGTGCTTCAATGAGTTCTTCTGGGCCGTAAGAGTATTTCGATACCAACAAGCGATGGAGGCGTATGAGCAAGAGTACTCGTTCTTTTTCTTCTTCACTAGCCCCATCAAATTCGGCCAGCAAAGACTCCAAATCTTCCAATGATTTTTTATTGGCCAACTCGTCTAATGTCATCCCTTTTTCGTGAATGAGATAACGTGTTGTGTCATGAGCTGAGCGGTACCAAACAAGCTCTTTTTGGGGCAAAGTTTCCAGCAGAGTGTTTGGTACGAATGGTTCGAGTGGGGCAGATTGACCAGTCATCCAATAGGCCAATACTGCTTTGGAAAAATCTATCAAAGTGTTGTTGGATTCTGCGTGGCACTGTTTGCGCAAAAAGTGAGTCAACTTGTCGGCTCTATTGGTGAGTTGGTCTAGTCGTGTGGAAACTTCTCGAAGGTCACCTTCAGAGCCAATTTCATTGTAAAAAACGGGGAAAAAGGCGATGAGCTGCAGGACAAGATTGAATACACGGCTAACATCCGTATTGAGGAGTTTGGTCATATCTCTTTGAAAGAGATCGGTGTCGTTGACAAATATCCCTCTGAAATGAAGATTTACGACCAAAGCAGACAATAAGCGCTCGTATTCAGTCGGTGCGCTTTCAATGATAGACAACCAGGAGCGCACATTGGGCAGATGGTACGGATTGACGAGTACTTGCCACTCTTCAGAGACTCCTGATATGTCTGGACCTTCAAATCCTGTTGTAACCATGTCGTCAATGAACTGTTCACGAACAGTCTCGTAGTTTTCGGCAGCCAACCTTTTTCCCACCTGCTCCAAACAAATGAGTAGAGGTTGTTTTTGGCTCAATGGGCATTTCCTCAGATAGGTCGCAAGTGAGTTCACCACATGGGCTAGCTGGGAGTCGTCCTCTTGGCAAAAGAGAGAATCGACTGCGTCGTTGAGACCACCCAAGATGTCACGAGAACGGTATGACAGGACAGGAAGTCCAGCCAAGTGGAGAAAAGTGTCCACCCGTTGGCTAGGTTTCTTCAGGTTGTTTACGCTGGCTATAAGAGAGGAGACTATCTCATCAATGGTAGCGACTTCGAAGACTTCTCCGTCCTCTGCTTCTGTCGCTGCCTTGATGGCAGCTTCAATATCGTCGATCTTACATTCTGGCGGTGCTTGTTTTTTGAGGGTAGTCAATTCATTTAGCAAAAAGTTTTTGTATGTGAGGGTGTATGAGTTGGCAATGACGCTATCTTCTGGTAATCGACGGCCAACACTACGCATCAAATTGCCAGCTTGATAGAGGCGTTTGCTACTAGATGTGAGTCGAGACTTTACATCGTTCATCAATTGTTGAAGAGCTTCGCTATATTGCTGCCTGTGCTTAGATTTCTCTAGTAATTGTATGTAATCAACAGTTGAGCGAAAAAGCCGTGAAAAGGTCTCATCATCCAACTCTGCTTGTATGTCATGGTGCAGTTTGGCAAAACAGGCAGCACAACCCGCCCTTTCTTCGCTCTTTTCGAAGTAGGAGAATCTTCTTTCGCTCAAAGCAGCCAATTCACTGACAACGCCACTCTCATTCCGGTAGGGGTGGAAATACTCAGAAAGAAACTTCTCTGTGGCTTCATGGACACCGAAAAAGGGTTCCGAGGCTCTTAGAAGGACAAGGCAGTAGTCAGGTATTCTTACCTCACATTTTGTTTCCGACAAGTTTCTCCTTAGAGCTAGCGAGGTCTCTTCAACTGTTGACTTTGTCACTGCTAGCCATCCTTTCTTTGTCGTATTCTTTACGCTTGAGTCGAAGTGAGGAGACTCGGCCTTACGCCCTATTGTATAGCGTGGTAAGGTGGATTGTATGGACGGTCACAAGGAACTCTCACTGACACATCGATTGACGGTGGGCATTTTGCTCGCCGTGGTTACCCTTGTCGTTTTGGACAATTCTCCGCCTCCGCGTCCTAACAGCTTAGATGGTAAGTCAGGCGCATCAGAACAAGAATATTGTGGTTCAGTCAGCGATTTGAAAACTCTGTCTGATGCACTTTGGCAACGTCGTTCCTCTCGAAAATTCTCTTTTACTCCAAAGCTGGAACTGGTTGACTTAGCGCCTTTGCTCAAGCTTGCCACTGCTTCTTTGCTGGATTGTCAGCTGAGAATTTTTGCCCTTTCATCAAAAGAAATGGCAATAGTAAATGCCAGTCCTTACTCCTTTGAGCAAAAAGCCATCGCAGGTAGTGAGTTACTGAAGAGTTTCGGTGCACCTGGTTTTTTGCTCGATGCACCGATTGTATTGGTTGTTACAGCACCTTCAAAGCAGAGTCAGCGGCAGCACTTTCAGAGTGGTCAACTATTGCAGTCTCTTTCTCTTCAGTTTGCAGAAAAAGGCTGGGGAAGCTGCATCGTTGCAGGATTTAACGAGCTAGCGATCAAGAAAGCTCTAATTCTACAAGATGAGAGAGTCTTGTACCTTCTCCCCATGGGGCCAATGCCTGGAGGCAAATAGTGAAGGAGCTCATAGGCAAAGTAGTTGGTGGCTATGAGCTGAAGCGATTACTCGGCATGGGAGGCATGGGGGCTGTTTACGAGGCACTGGATCAGAAACACAATAGATCCGTAGCACTGAAGTTTTTGCTGCGAAGAGATAAATCGACACCAGATTGGCTCGATCAGGCTCGTCGTTTGCGTGACGAAGCAAAAGCTGCCTCTCGTTTGCAGCTTGCCCATCTCGTCCATGTTTTAGATTGTGGTGACGATGAAGAGTTAGGGCCTTTTATCGTCTATGAACTACTCCCAGGTCAGTCTTTGAAGCAGTATCTTCAAAAATCTGGGCCTATGGGTGATGACGCCATGGAGCTACTCATCCGGCCACTGCTACAGACATTACAGGCTCTACACAATGGTGGAATTGTGCATCGAGATGTGAAGCCTGAAAATCTCCTTGCAGGGGCTGACAAGATTTTCGCCCTTGGAGACCTTGGCTTGGCATATTTTGAAGGACGCCAAGCTCATACAAAAACAGGTTTTATCATTGGTACCCCTGGTTATTTACCGCCAGAGGCCTATGTCTCTGCTTCTGAGCCGGGTCCAGAGCAGGACTGTTACTCAGCAGCCCTCGTCATCGCTGAAGCACTGGCTGGTTGCCGTCTTTTTGGTGATGAGCGAGCAATGGAAAAGGTGAAGGACCAACTCACTTGGGAACCATCTGAGGGAAAATTGGTTAGAATGGGCGTTCCGCGATGGGCTGCTGGTCCGTTGACGAAGGGGCTATCCAACAAACCTAAAGAGCGAATATCCTCACCTGAAGAGTTGTTGCAGTTGTTAGAAGTCTCATTTGCTAGCAGAGTTGGAGTAGTTGCTGCAACTGAAACGATAGGAGTGAAAAAAAAGGAGGAAAAAAGTAAAAATAGTGCTGCTTTTCTTGTCCTATCACTAGTTGCCGTTCTTTTGTTTTTCTTTGCCTTTGCAAAAAACAGACAAAGGACTCCTGAAACAAGAGAAGTGGTCATTGTCTCTTCTTTGGCTGCCCTACCAGAACCAAATGAGCTGTTTACATTCTTTCGTGATTGCAAACGTTTTCTGACAGAGTTACGTAGTTTGCGCCCACAGCTGGCAAAAAAACGGTGGTTAGAAGCCTTGGCCGAGCAACAGAATGACACACTTGGTGTGACATTGCTCATGGCAGAAAGAGCGAGCTTCAGTGGCAAGAAGAGAGAGGCCTTGGAGGGTTACAAACAGGCAGGCCGATTGCTTCATGAGCGTATGATTGCCCTCAAAGGCCGAGATGTGTCTCTATTGTTGCCCAACGATACAATGATGTTGTGCAAGGTTTATCTAAATTGCGAAAAAAAGAAAGATAGGATAAACGTTTTGGCAAGAGCCATGAGGGCTCTGGATGAATTTCCGCTAGCAATTAAACATAGCCCCAATTGTTATGGTCATCTTCGCTTTATCCCTCTTTTAGTCGCCTTGAATGCATTAGACAGAGGCGATGAGCTTGCCCTGAAAGTCACTATGCCCACTCTGGGATTGTTTTGGCAGAAATTGCCAGAGAATGAGATCCTAAGAAAACTGGCAGTCGATTATTTGTCCGAGATTGAGAGAAAAAAAGCAAAGTTGTCGCCATCTTTGCTCGAGGAATTAGAAAGCCATACTCAAAGAGACAGAAGCAGATTCTCCTTTGATGAGTACTTGAATATGGCTGAGAAAGACTACAATCGTGGACGCAAAATCTATGCTGGTATGCAAGATGATATAACGAAGAACATTATGGACATGGGGAAAAAGGTCGAGGATCGACTCAAAAAGGTGGATTGTGTGTTGGCATTGGAACGTTCTTTCTGGACAGCCACCAGTCTAGCTATGGTAGATCCCGAGACACATAGCAAGCTTCCAGGACTATGTGCCCATCAGATTTTTTCGATGCGTTCAGAAGTTTTGCCTTTGGCGCAATTGTATATTGGCGGCCAATGGACAGAATCTTTGACGAGGAGCAGTCTCGTTTGTTGGGGGCAACTAGACTTGGAGCGTTTGGCTTTCATTACGAGAAATACTCGTTCAGAGGAGACTCGCATAAAGGCAGAGGCTCAGTACCTAAGCATCTTGGTTGATTGGTTGAGAGATTTTCATATTACTGAGATGACTAGTTTGGCAACATTTTCCAAAACAGTGCAGGCTCTTTCACCGCAAACGAGCGCTTATTCATTTACCCTTGGAGTTCTTGCTCACGGAGAGAAACGGCTCAACGAAGGGTTTTCACTTCAAGAGAAGGCCTTTGCTCTTGCAAGTAAGAGAGTGGAGCAAGCTAATGAATGGGGCGATCGTTGGCGTTCTTTACACAACATAGCGATCTGGCGATGGGCCCTTCTACGGAGGGCAGGTAAGTTGGACTTTGTCGGAAAAGAAGCCCAGGTGGTGATGGATTTGTTGGCAAGACACAACTTTCTCGAGGACGAGTCGAATGCTCAAAGACTTTGGGGACTTGCAGTCGTCAATCTTGGGCATACTTTGTTAAAACTGAATAGACGTAAAGACTTTCTAGAACAACGAAAAAACATCAAAAAGGTTACAGAGATTGGCTCTTCAGGAAATGTTAAGATTGCAGCTGCCGAGTTGTTGGCTGATAGACCTTTGAATAGTGGACTTTATCTACATTGAGAAGGATGGGTTGTGGCGAAGGAACGTGTTGCAGCCATGGCAATTTTGCTCTTGTTGCTCATTACTTATTCACCTTTGGCCAACAACGGTTTTGTTCTTTATGATGATCCAATCTATGTGACGGAAAATCACCATGTTCATCAAGGATTGAGTTGGGCGAACCTTCGCTGGGCTTTTTCGACGACTAGGGGGGGCAATTGGCATCCCATAACTTGGCTTTCTCATCAAATTGACTGCGCCATTTTTGGTTTGAATCCCCTTGGTCATCATTTGATGAGCCTCTTTATCCATTGGTGCAATGTATGTTTACTCTTGTTCCTCCTTTCAAGAGCGACTAAAGATTTTTCATCGAGTTTCATCTGTGCCCTCTTTTTTGCTCTCCATCCACTTGCTGTGGATTCAGTTGCTTGGGTCTCCGAGAGAAAAAACCTGCTCTGTCTGTTCTTTTGGTTATTGTCACTCTTGGCTCACGGCAATTATGTGCACACCAAAAATAGCTCTTGGCGCTTGCTTCTCTTTGTTGCCATGTTTCTTGCACTTGCCAGTAAACCAATGGCCGTAACATTGCCTTTTACTTTGTTGCTCGTCGACTACTGGCCCCTTAGGCGAAATGAAAGTCTTTTTGTTTTGGTGAAAGAGAAAATTCACCTCTTTGTTTTTACATTTCTCTTTTCCGCGCTCACATATCTCGTGCAAGGAGCTTCAGGGGCGATCACTTCTCGATTTGCATTAAAAACTCGTCTTGGCAACTCAGTGGTTACTTACCTTCGATATTGCTACACACTCGTGGTACCCCTAGATTTGGCTGTTTTTTATCCCTTTCCCGACCAATGGGTTTCGAAGTGGGGGGTGCTAGGTTGTAGTTTGCTATTGATTGCATTTTCAGCTGCTTTTTTCAGGCTTAGAAAAAGCGCTGCCTATTCACATCTCGGTTGGTGTTGGTTTCTTGGCACTCTTTTCCCTGTCATAGGTTTGGTGCAGGCAGGTCTTGCAGCGAGAACTGATAGACACACTTATATTCCCTTCATTGGTCTTTTTGTTCTCATTAGTTTTGGATTGACTAATCTATGTCATGAACGCCGAAACATAAAAATGACTATCGTTGTCATTAGTTGTCTTTTCTGGGCTGTGCTTTCTTGGCAGCAGGTCCACCATTGGCGTGATAGTGTCACCCTCTTTTCACAAGCTGCAAAGGTTACTAGAGAGAACTACGTTACGGCGAACAATCTGGGGTTTGCTCTTCTCAGCAAAGGCGATTTGGTTGAGGCTGAAAAATGGCTCAAGAAAGCCGTTGAGTTAGACAAATGGTATGCACCTTCGCTCAACAATATGGGGATACTGAAAAAAAAGATGGGTAAAATCGCTGAGGCCGAGAGTTGGCACCGTCGGGCTATTGCGCAAAGGCCAGACCACCCTGGCGCCCATGCGCATTTAGGGATGGCGCTGCTCGCTCAAGGTAGATTAAAAGCGGCGAAGAGCTCTTTTGAGGCGGCTCTGCTCTTGGATGATGAATTAGCAGACGTTCACTTTCAGCTAGGTCTTTTGTCTGCGAAAAAGGGTAGTTTGCCTGATGCCATCAGATTATTGCTGCAAGCTGTGCGTCTTAGGCCAATGTTTGCGCAAGCGCACAACAATCTGGGTGTGGTGCTGGCTATGAGTGGCGACAAGCAGCAAGCTATAAAGCACTTCCGACAGGCTCTGGCTATTGACGGAAAGTACTCCGAAGCCAAACGAAATCTCTCCCGTGCCCTTGGTTCCTCCCAAAATCCTTGACCGGCCGGTTTGAGTCAGCTACGATCCCCGCGTTGCTTATGTTTATCTATATATATATGTACGAATTTGCGAGAGTGGGGGCTCGCCCAGCTGGAAGAGGTCCAACGTGTCTGAGGACACGAAACAACAAAAGAAACAAAAGAAGCAGTCTGGCCCACCGCGCGTGGACGAAGTCCAGCAGCGAAGAACAGTAATTCAAGAGCTGCGAGATGCCGGCGTAGATCCCTATGGTGGCCATTTCGACAGAACCCATACAATTTCTGAAGCCATAGAGTCTTTTGCCAAAGCTGAAAAGGAACTCACCGAAGAGGCTAGAGCTGATTACACCCTAACAGGTGTTAGTTTGGCCGGTAGGGTGATGGCCAAACGTGGCAAAGGCAAAGTGTGTTTTGGTGATTTAAAAGACCGCTCTGGCCGAATGCAGTTTTACATAAAACGCGACGACATCGGCCAAGAGGTTTATAAACACATCAAAAAACGTCTCTATGTTGGTGATTTTTTGGGCCTTCACGGTGAGATTTTCCGCACAAAAGCTGGAGAAGTGACTATCAAGGTCAAAGGATACGAGTTCCTTGGTAAAGCTTTGCGACCTTTGCCCGAAAAACACAAAGGTTTACGCGATGTGGAAAAACGTTATCGTCACCGCTCTGTTGATTTGGTGATGAATGACGATGCGAGAGATGTTTTCATCAAACGTTTCCGTATGATGTCCATCATTCGCCGCTTCTTCGAAGAGAGAGATTTTTTCGAAGTTGAAGGTCCCGTTTTGCATCCAATCGCAGGTGGTGCCGCGGCACGTCCCTTTGTCACACATCACAATGCTTTGGGTATGGATCTCTATCTTCGCATAGCGCTCGAGCTTCATCTCAAACGTCTCATCGTTGGTGGTTTGGAAAAGGTCTTCGAGATAGGTCGTGTTTTCAGGAATGAAGGTGTCTCTGTTCGCCACAATCCTGAATTCACAATGTTAGAAGCTTACTGGGCCTATGCTGATTATGAAGACATGATGCAGCTTACAGAGGATATGATCACTCGTTTGGCTCGCGAGCTGAACGGTACTATGGCTCTCAGCTGGGATGGCAAGGATATCGATCTCACTCCGCCGTGGACGAGAAAGTCCTTTGGCGATTTGCTCAAAGAGCATGGTGGTGTAGACCTCGATGCTTGTACCAACCTAGAAGAGACACGAAAGATAGCCAAAGCTAAAGGTATCGAGGTTGCACCTGGTGATAGCCAAGGGCGCATCTTGGACAATATGTTTGCCCATTTCTGTGATCCCCATCTCGTAGGGCCAATCATTGTCAAAGACTACCCCATTTCGCTTTCACCTCTGGCAAAACAGATCCCTGATAAACCACATCTTACTTACCGTTTCGAAGCCTTTATTGGTGGCATGGAGATTTGTAATGCCTTCAGCGAGTTAAATGATGCTGAAGATCAGCGACACCGTTTCGAAAGACAGGCAGCAGAAAAAGCCGCTGGTGATGACGAAGCTTGTGATGTTGATGAAGACTATCTCTTTGCACTTGAACATGGCATGCCAAGCTGTGGTGGTATTGGTTTTGGTCTTGGTCGTTTGATGATGTTGTTGGCAGGAGTGCCATCAATACGTGATGTCATCCTATTCCCCCACATGCGTAGCAAAACGCAAGAAGGGACAGAAGAGACAGAGGAAACTGAAGAGAAGACGGAGGCAGCTCAGTGAGATTGGCCAAAGTCATTGGCAATGTAGTCTCTACTGTTAAAAATCCTGCTTATGTTGGAAAAAAGATTCTGTGGGTACAACCAGTGGACGAAAATGGTTCACCAAAGGGGGCTGCATTCATAACAATCGATGCCGTTGGCGCTGGAGCTGGTGAAACAGTGCTGGTCATCGAAGAAGGTGGTTCTGCCCAGATGGTGTCAGGCCATAAACCTGGCACTGCCCCAATTGGTACGGCAATCGTCGCTATTGTCGACGAAGTCAAAGTGAGGAGCTGAGATGGACAGGAACCAGCTCATCGAGCTGATTACGAGCGAAGTAATGAGCGTTGTTCGCGAAGAGGGATTAGATACAAGTGGTCAAACCTCTGCGACTGGCGAATATGGCACTATGAGCACTAGTTATTCGCGGCCGTTAATGCTCGTCTGTGGAAATCCTTTGAACAAAGACTGGGCCATCGACTTCTTTCAAAAGTTCCGCACTCAAAGTAGTGGATCAAAAGTCGTTCTCTCTAACGGTGCCAAATATGTCTTCAAAAGTGCCAAACGCCCCTTTGCGGGTTTTGCCCTTCGTGAAGACGATGGGGATTTTGATGAGCAGGTTGACACCTTCGAAAGTCTCGTCGTCGTCAATACCTCAGTAAACACCGTTAGTAAACTGGCTAATCTCATCGCAGACACTGTGGCAACAATAGTTGTTTTCAAGTTCCTTGCAGCTGGGAAACCTGTCACATTGTTAATCGATGGATTGGAAAAGTGGTATTTCAACTCAGCCGTACGACAGAAAGTACAAGCTGATCTGACCACATTGCGTGACTACGGCATTTGTGTTTGTCAGGCAAGTGACTCAACCTTGGTTAACAGTCAAGGCACCGCTGGTCCTATTCCAGAACTATGCAGTGCTTACGCTGGAGATTGTGTTGCTTGTGGACATTGTGCCGTTCGGACGCCTGAGAGAGTGCTCAGTATTATTTCAGCTGGCGCAACACGAGTGAGCCAGGCACCTGGTGTGCGTCGTGTTGGCGGAGACATTGGTCGCTTGATTGACCACACGCTGCTCAAGCCCGATGCAACTGACGAGCAAGTGCGAGAGCTTTGTGGTGAGGCACGCGAATATACCTTTGCTTCCGTTTGTGTCAATCCATCAAAAGTGAAACTTGCTGCTGAGTTGCTGCGTGGTTCGCCGGTTATGGTATGTACAGTCGTTGGTTTCCCCCTTGGTGCTACTACAGCAGCAGTCAAGGCTGCTGAAACACGAGATTCTATTGCCAACGGAGCCGACGAGATTGACATGGTCATCAATGTTGGTGCGTTGAAAGCAAAAGATTATCGCACAGTGAAGAAAGACATAGAGGCTGTTGTGCAGGCCGCACAAGGTCACACAACCAAGGTTATCTTGGAAACCTCTTTGTTGACTGATGAAGAAAAGAAACAGGCTTGTCGTTTGTCTAAAGAAGCTGGAGCTGATTTCGTGAAAACCTCAACAGGTTTTGGCTCCGGTGGTGCGACAGTACACGATATAGCTTTGATGAGAAAGGTTGTTGGCCCCACGATGGGTGTCAAAGCCTCAGGTGGTGTCCGTGATTTGGAAACTGCACGCAAAATGATTGAAGCTGGTGCTACACGAATCGGCGCCTCAGCAAGCGTTGCAATTGTTACGGGCAAGAAAGGCACATCTGCCTATTAGGGTCTCGAAAGAGACGAACCAGGAGGAGACTCGTGGATAAAGTACGTAGGGTTTTCCTTGTCATTCTCGATAGTGCTGGTGTTGGCGCATTACCCGACGCTGACGATTACGGTGATACGGGCGCAAACACACTTCGTCACGTATTGACGCAGTGCCCTAGAGAGCTGACAACTCTTCAAATCTTGGGTTTGGCTAACGTAGTTACACTTCCTTTGGAACCCGAGGAAGAACCCAAAGCTTTGTACGGCAAGATGATGGAAAAGTCTGCCGGAAAAGACACAACAACTGGTCACTGGGAGCTCATGGGATTGGTTCTCGATAAACCATTTCCAACTTATCCCGAGGGTTTCCCTCAGGATGTAGTAGAGAACTTCGAGTCAGCCATAGGTAAAAGGATTCTGGGCAACAAACCTTCTTCGGGCACCGTCATTCTTGATGAGCTCGGTGAAGAACACATGGAGACTGGCTGTCCAATTGTCTATACCTCTGCTGATTCAGTATTCCAAATAGCTGCTCACGAAGAAGTGACTGGTGTTGAAAAGCTATATGAATGGTGCGAGATCGCTCGTGAGCAGTTGTCGGGCAAACATTCAGTGTGCCGCGTTATCGCTCGACCATTCATTGGCAAACCAGGTGCTTTCAAGAGAACCCATCGCCGCCATGATTATGCTCTGCCACCAACGGGTGAAACAGTGCTCGATAAATTGGTTGCAGCTGGAGTAGAGACTTATGGTATTGGCAAGATACATGACATCTATTCTGGAAATGGTGTGAAACACAGTGTTCACAGCGAGAGCAATGAAGATGGTATGCGTCTGCTGCGTGAACATGCCAAAGATGTGGATGATGGATTGATTTTCATCAATCTCGTTGATTTTGACATGAAATATGGTCATCGCAACAATGTCTTTGGATACGCAGATGCTCTCAAGGAATTCGATCAATTCTTGGGTGAATTCTTGATGGATTTCAGAAAAGACGATGTGCTTATTGTAACGGCTGATCACGGTTGTGATCCTACACATCCGGGCACCGATCACACACGTGAGCACGTTCCCATTCTGGCCTACCGTCGTGGAGTCAAAGGTAAAAACATTGGTGTTAGAACCAGTTTTGCTGACGTTGGTGCAACAATCGCTGAATTGTTCGGCGTTGATCCCGGCGAAAATGGTAAGAGTTTTGCCAAGGAGCTGATGGGGTGAAAAGGCTTTCGGGCCGACTGTTAGCGTCTATGCTAGTGGCCTTCTTCCTCCTTTCGACTGGTTGTGTCAAACACAAACCCGTCGAACCGGAAGAGGAAGATGGCCACGTTGTGCATAGGCCCATGCCTCGGCCGAAAGCAACAGTTTCTCCTTTCATCAGACCTTATGACGCTGAGAAGGACAAACAGCCTCCGCCCAAACGAAGCAAACTTTTGCCAAGAGTTCATGTGCGAAAGGTCGAAACTCCCAAACCAAGAGTTTTGCCTGCAGATGAAGAAAATCTCTTTCATCAGCCTTCTCCTTTTGTAAAAAAGAGAGTTGCATTGCCTCCTCAACCAAGGAAAAGACCTTTGTTGATAGAGGAGGTCGAAAAAGCAGAAGGCAACGTTCCTCTTGATGAAGCCTTTCCTTCACAGGAAAAGGTTTTTGCTGTTTCTGAGGGTGATGTAGCACCTGAAGTGGCACCTCTTGGTCCTCGTGGTGGAGTGCCTCGAACTCGGTCTCTTCCCAGAAAACCAAGAGCAGTACGCCCTCTAGTCCACGTTGTCGGTAGAGGTGATACTTTGTGGTCCATCGCCAAAACCTATAACATGACGGTGAAAGAACTCGTTGCTGCCAATCCTGGTGTCAACGATGCCAACGCAATTGCTGTTGGAATGAGTCTTTACCTAAAGCCTCCTACACGCCAGATTGTCAAACGACCGCCAATGGTGCGTCGTCCACAATATGTGCCGAAACCTCGTCCACAGCCCACAAAAAAGCCAACTCCCAAACCTGTTGCAGTGACACGGCCTGCCACTCGTCCTGGTGTGCAGGTGCACATTTTGCAGCCAGGTGAGACTTTATGGTCTGTGGCAAGAAAATATCGTACAACAGTTACAAATTTGATGATTCTCAACAGGCTGGGTGAAGCATCTTCATTGGTCGCTGGTCGTGAACTTTATGTTCCAACTTCAGTTCCCGTCGGACCAACCAAAAGGTCCACACGAGTGACTACGACTGTAGTGAAGAGGCCTTCTGTGCCTACTGGGACACCTACGTATAAGGTGCAAAAAGGCGATTCTCTCTGGAGCATTAGCCGTAGGTTTGGTGTTACCGTCAACGAGATACTGACCTGGAATAATCTTACCGATTTGGCTCACCTTCCTG
>CAZXTJ010000142.1:0-14485 GCA_964643655.1 uncultured bacterium | reverse complement strand
CGTTTGTCTTATGGTTATGTGACGACTCGCGACAAATTCGGTGAACGTGAGATACGCATTCCTCTACGAGGTGTGAAACAGATTGGCCAGTTTGAGCTGAAAGTTCAGTGTCAGCCTCTACCAGGCCGAAGAGTCCAAGTCGGTGAAGCTTGGTTGGGTTTGAAAAAGGAAGTTCGAAAGAGTGTCGTCAACGTCAAGACTCCACTCATCAAGTCCTATTATCCTCTTTATGATTTTGTTCTCCGTACGGTGCCTGAAGGAGAAGAACCTTCTTGTGTGTTACAAGCACCACCGACCAATGCCTTTTTGGCTTTTCGCCCAGATATCCCTGCGCAACAACATAGGATGAACAAAGCGGCTGGTTGGTTCGTTGCAGTTGATACTTCAGCTTCTCGGACTGTCACAGGTAGAGATCAGCTGAGATTGATTAGGGGTATACTCAGCCGTTTGGGGCGACTAGAGGAAGGTCGCCCATTTCGTCTCTATGCCTTTGATCTTCATGTGAAAGAAATAGCCCGCTGGCGTGGTGGAAAAGATGATATTTATCAGATTTTGTTACCTTTTCTGACTCGGCCAACAATGGGGGCGACAGACTTATCAGCTATGTTGGAATCGTTGTTGGCTATTGCTTTGAAAGTGCGCAGGGCTCATCGTTTCATCGTTTTTACAGATGGTTCGACTACTATGGGGCAAAAACCTGATGAAGCTTTGCTGCAATTTAGCTCAGTTTGGCCAAATCAACACAGACTCGATGTCGTCGTGCTCGGTGAATTCGAAGTTGATGGAGTAACTACGAAATTGGCCAATTTGTGTGGTGGCAGAGTGATTAGGTTGCACCAACTGGCAACTGCTCGAACTCGTTTGGATGATGTCGTCGAGAAACTTCGACAGCCTGTCGGTGCCCAGGTGCGCATTGTCAAATCAGAAGAGGAAGGCTCTCTTTCTCCTGGTGATCTATTGCAGAGTCAGTTTTTTGATGTGGTGCCAAAGGACGAGTTGTTTTCTGTTGGTGTGGCAAGTCTAGTTGGTGAAAATCCAGGAAAACTCTTTTACAGCATCAATGGCAGAGAACAAAAGTCTATGGAGATAACAGTAGCCCAGAGCGCTCCTGTATCTATGACGAATATGAGGCAAGCGCCAGTTACCGTTGCTTTGCAAGGGGCCTCCAGAAGGCGAAATCCTGCTTCTTTTGCTCAGTTTGCATTAAAGGCTGCGAAGATTGAGTTGGAAAAACAAGTTAAGAAATATATGAACCTCGATGCTCGCCTTCGCTCTGACAAAAGTCTCGTGGCGGCCTTTGGTGATGTCCGCAAATCGGTAGCGCTTTTGCGCAAAGATGAATCTGAGCTCACTGTAGAAAAGTTATGGACTAGCCTCAACTTGCTCAAGGCAATATTGGCACCCCGATTACAAGCCATGCAACGGGTGCGAGAAAAACTGCAACGGGGTAGACAACCCACCACACTACAGCTCGCTGAACAATTGAGGGCAGTCCTCAAAGAAAACCATAGAGACCGAATAACGCGAGAAGCGCTTTGTAAAGCTTTGTTAGATGGCGGTTTGTGGGAAGAGCTCTCCCGCGAGGCCCTTGTGTGGATGCGACAAGAGCCTGCGCAAGCAGTTGCCTATGAATATTTTGGTAGTGCTTCCTATCGACTCGGGCGTAAGGAAGAAGCGTTACGTGCCGCATCTAGCCTGGCTGAAATTGCCTGGGGTGGTCATGATGCAGTCAATGAGAAGTTGGTCGAGCAGGCAGCTTTGCTTTCTTTGCAATGGGAGGGTTTTGCTCTCGCCAAAAAGCTATTCTCTTTTAGTCGTTGGTAAATGAAGGGCCGTTTTTTCTAACATATATGTGTTAGAGCTTGTCTTTCTTGCAGGAGGTTAGCGCATGCATAAAAAAATAAGCATTTTTTTCCTTCTTTTTCTCTTCTCTGCTCCTTTGTTGGCTAGCAATCAATTCCTTTGGAAGGGTGAGAGTGAGAGTGACCACAAACTGGTCGTTTTGTTGCCCAATAAATATCGTATGCAAAACGTGAAATCCATCAAGGTTGTTTCTAACAAAGGCAGTGAATTTTCTGACAATGTGAGCCAAAATGGTCACAATGGTGACCGAATTCACGCCCGTTTCTTTCAGCATGGTGACTCCTATGGCCGGAACAGAAAAGTTGTCGTCACTTTTAATAACGGCAATACGCGTATTTGGAACATTCCTGATGGCAAAACTAGACACGAAAGTTTCAGTCAAGGCACAGGGACAGGTTCCGTTGGTTCCCTCGACGATGTACTCACAGGCGGCGCTCAAGGTGTCAAGAAGGGCGATGTCCACTTAAACGAAGACAACCAGGGAACTAAAGAGTATACCTGTGAAAAAGACGGTGTCGTAAAGGTGACTGCTTGTTTGCGCACATATGGAAGAGCTCATCTCAAAGTTGAGATCTTGCGCATGGGTGGCGAGAAAGAAGTATGGCTCAAATGGAAACGAGCAAATGATTCTGAAGGCAGTCCACTGTACGTGAATGGCAAAGCCGACAAAAAGTCTATGTTCGAGGAAAACCCAGGTGATCTCAGTGCACGTGCTGTTACCCACAAATGCAAAGCACAGGCTGGTGACAAGTTCATTCTGACACTAAAGGGTTCCTTTGGCGGAGCAGGGGCAAGATTGGCCCTCAAGGCTCCCTAAAAACGAAGAGAATATTCTACTGCCATTGTCGTTTCTCCTTCGCCAATCCCAGTTAAGTCTTTGGCAAAAGAAAGACGGACATTGCCATCAAGTGGTTTGAGGTCTATCTCGAGCTCTTTGAGGAAACTCTCAGAAGGAGCAAAACCTCCCTCGAGGTTGAGATAGACATCTTTGCCGAGATAACGACCCATGGTTATCGTTGGTCGTTTGTCTTTTCCGAAGGTAAATCCTCCACCAATACCAATGTCATCGAAAGGCAAATATTTCTTAAGGCTTCGTTCTAGGCCCGTTGACAAGAGACGGTAACCAATCTCATTGAGGAAAGGAGCAGCAGCCGCTCGGCCTTCTCTTTCATCGAAAGACATCAGTTGAACGAGTCTGTCTTGTGAATAATCCAATGTTGTGGAGTTGAGGTGAGCAACCATACCTCTGTCTATGAGTGGATTGCCACGGAGTCGTATCTCAACAGGAGAACCCAAGACGTTTGTTTCACCACGAATATCCATGCGTGGAAGGGGAATGAGTAAGGTTTTTCCACCTATCTCGAGACCTGGATCTCTGGCAAATCCGAGGGTACCTCGGCTAAGTTCGAATTTCTGTCCTTGCAAAAAGAGGTTGCCACGAATGACTGCTAGTTCTCCGCTCGCAGAGCAGTTGTGACCGCCTATTTGCAGATGAAGTTTGCCACCAAACTCAGCTGCAATGGAGGACGTTCTAATTCTCACATTGCGAGGTGCATCAATCTTTATGTCCATGGCATAGCGGGAGTTGACGATTGGTTCAGCACGAGCAACATAACTCCGTAATGTTTCCTCAGAAAGCATTTCGGAAGTTTCTGAACGCCAGCTTACTCGCTCTACATCAAGTGTTCCTGACAAGAGGTTTTTCCCTGTTACATTGCCCGCAAAAGACAACCCGTCAGCAGAGAAACCACCGACAGATACCTTTCCTCCTCCTGCAGAAACATTGGCCGATAGTGTGGGAGTCAGTTGAATTGCACTGACTGCAATGTTGTCACAACCGAAGGATAAGAGTGAGTTCCAAGAGCCCCCCAGTCTTTCGATGTGGAAGCTGTTGTCTCTCAATGTTGCGTGGAGAGACAGTTTCTCCAAAGCTCCCAAAGTGCCTGGCAAGTTGATGTCGCTCTCTTCAACAGAGAGGTGACCAAGTAGAGAAGGAGTCAAGGTCGTACCACCAAGTTCCAGTGAACCACTGAGCAAACCGGCTGAAACAGGTAAAGAAGGAGCTACTTCACGCAAACAACCAAGATCAAAGTTCTTTCCTTTTAAGGTGAGTTTAATGGGTCCATTTACGAGACTAGGGTAAGAAAGATTGTCTTTGAACTGTAGGGGAAGAGAACCTGTAACGAAGAGTTCTCCATCTTTCGTACGAACTCGAAGTCTTTTGATTGTCAGTTCGTTCTCTTCATTAGAAATCAAACAGCTGAGAGTTCGGAAACGACCTTTGTTTTTGCTTGTCGCAGCTACGAGAGCGGCATGTATTTTCGGTGTGCCATCTTTCCACGCCAAATCAGCTCGGCCAGTCAAACGAAGTGGAGGGAAGGATGGATGTTGAACTACCAAACCTGAGGCGCGACCTTCAATAGTTGGTAGGCCAACAAAAGGAATATGTCCGCTGAGAACAAGAGAACCACCGCTTTTTTCTACGAGCTGCAGGTTGTTGAAACCAACACCTATTTTGGACAGTTGGAGACTGATGGGACGTTTCTGTTGCAGAGAAACAAAGGGGGTGATGGCCTTACCATCTTGGACGAACAACAGAAGCTCCCCACCGGTGAATGCTCTCAAATTGACTTGGGCAGAGAGTTTGAGATCATCACGCTCCAGAGTGACTTCAAAAGGTTTTTGGGGCAATTTTGGTAATCGCCCCTGAGCAAGAGTTGGCAGAAGGGTATTGAAATTTGGCAAAGCTCCTTTAGCGCTGATTTTCATATCATCAAAAACTGCGCTGATGAACTGGCCTGATTTACAGCGGATCTCCGTGCCTCCTGGTTCGCGAAAGACGAAATTCAATTGATTGTTTTCGTCAATTTCGCCAGTGAGGGAATTTAGCTTTTCTCCAGGTGCTCCCCTTAATCCACGGGCCAAGAACAAACCGCGGAATTTGCCTTTCACGTATTTTCCTTGGAACTCCAGATTAGAGAACTGCTCGCCGCTCAGCCGGCAGCCTTTGATGTCTATACCAGCAGGTGAAAAACGCACTCTGCCTTCTGCATTGCGGACATCAAAAGGAAAGGAGTTCGTAGAGGCTGCAGCAGGAATGATTGTGAAAGCCACATCACCTTCCGTTTTTTCTGGTGCAGTCAAAGGTACGGAGACACGGGCAGAAGCCATGATATTTCCTTGACCACGGAAAATGGATGGAGCAAATGAGTGAGCCAAGGAGAAAGGACTGTGTAACCTCATTACTTCGAGCTTCATTTTTTTGGTCAGGAGATCTATCTCGCCAAGCCACTGATCAGCTGCTATTGGGCCTTTCAAGCTGCCATTGCGCAAACAGAGTCTCTCACCAATATAGGTAACTGCGGAACTCAGAGTTACCGTTTCTTGAAAGCCTGGAAATGAACCGGGGGGCAGGACGAGATTCAGGTTGCCACTAACATCGCGCAGGGATTGGCCTTTTACGACAAGAGAGCCACTCAAGACCGCTTTCCTCAGATGTTTGGGCAGGGGGGGATTGTGGGGTAAGAAACGTTTTACCAATTTGCGCAAAGGTGTTGATGACAAATAGATATAACCTGGACTCTCTCGCGAGGGAGCCATAGAACCGTGGTAGGAGAATTCCATACCAGAGACTTTGAACTCTGCACTTTTGACGGACATTGGTGGACCCTGCACAACTTGTGCTTGAGAGCATATGACATCTTCATCAAACCAAGGCAGGCGCACTTTCAGCTCTTTCAACTGACAAATGCCTGCAGCTTCTTTGATTTCCAGCTTATCGTTTTCTCCTCGCATAGAGAGTTTGGAGCGATAACTGAACTGTCCGTGAGCTTTGCTGCCCACATCGCAATGAAGTTTGGTTCCTTGGCCGAGGGTATCTACTTTGACTGTGAATTCACCCGTCTTTTCTTTGTTGTTCAGTGCGCCATCGAGCCTCAGTAGCAGTTCTTTGTCGGCGAAAGAGCCGCGGGAGCGATAACCACCTTCTGTGGCGATGAATGAAAGACTACCTATGAGAGAGCGTGTTTTGGGCAGGAAAGGGGAGGAGAGGAGAATGGTCACTTCACGGGCACGGGCAACTTGAGGATCCAAACCAGTGAGAACCAAACCGAGGGAAGCGAGCTCAGCTCTCGTTCGTTCATCTACATTGCCGTTACAGTCTGTATTGATACGTAAGGTGAGCCCTTTGAAATCAACAGTTGAGATGGCCTCTTTGCCACATAGATAGGAGAGGGGAGAAAAGTCCATATGGGCCTGTCGAGCGCCAACTGGGCGAGGAAATCGACCACCAGCCAAATAAACGTTTTCCACGGCTATGGTCGTAGGAGAGGAGAAAGTCAAACGTCCCATTTTGACGTGCATACAAAGAAGATCAGATGCCAATGTGGCAGCTATTTCTGCTGGCTCAGCTATCAGGACGATTACTGCCACAATGAGTAAAGCAGCAGCCAATGAACTCTTGAGCATAACCCAAAGAGTCCATCGGTTTACCGATGGTCTAGCCATTTGTCTGTCTTTTCGCCGTCTCTTGATCAGGGCCATTGAACTCCCAAAACCACTCCCCAATACATTTATCGGCAGAAAAGGGAGGTGATTAGATCAAAAAATGGCGGAAAAGAGAGCTTTTTGTCGGATTAGCTCTCAAGAACCTCTCTGGGCCACAAAAAAGGCGTAACCGTATGTGTCTCCGTACTGGCGATAGAGGTTTATCTCTTGTTGTTCAATATCAAGTACAGCAAGTGCCTCTTTGTCATCTGCATATTTGTTACGCAAGTTATCTACGCTTTTTTGGACTTGGTCGTAATAGGCCCACCAATCGCTGGCAGGCAATGGGAATAGGTCCAACACCTCAAAGCCTTCGTCTTTGAGGACTTTCACATTGGCTTCAATGTTTTGCATTGCTGGATAACCTTCATCCCAAAATTCTCGCGCTTCCGGTGGTGGTGAGTCCGTGAACCAGCAGGCTTCAGTCAAGACGAGGTGACCTTTGGGGCGCAACAAGGGTTTCCAGGCTTTGATGCCTTGGCTAAATCCCATTATGTAGATGGCACCTTCAGACCAGATGAGATCAAAAGAGTTCGGTGCAAAAGGCAGGGCAGACATGGAGGCTCTAGTTGGTGCTGAACCTTCCACCCGTTTCTGAGTCATCTTTAGATATCGCTCAAAGATGTCCACAGCTACGCAGAAACCACCTGTTTTTTTGGCCAACAAATTGGTGTGGCGGCCTGGACCGCAACCAACGTCAAGAATGGCCGGAGTTTTTGGCAATTCAATTATGTTCAAAGCTCTAAGTGAAGACTCGTCGCTGCCTGGTGCTTCCTGAGTCAGACCAGTGTGAGTCTCGTGAAAAATTTTCATCATATCCATAGGCACATCATACACTGCAAAAACTTCGAGGGGGGAGCTTTCATTGGATTTGTATTCACCTTTTTTGGTCGGTGAGACTTTGGTCTATCCTAAGGTTATGGGAAGAGAAATCAACATAGCTGCGGACCATTCTTATCTAAAAGGAAAATATGGCATAGATGGCTGGCGTTTGGCTGATCTCGAAGGTGGCCACATCATCGACATACGTGTCGGTCAGGGATTTATGATTTATGCTCTCGTCCTTTGGGACGGCAATCCCCATGATTGGCGATTGGTGCAAATTGATTGTGCCGTGGCCGAAGTGGACACAGAAGTCATGCAAGTAGAGACTGTTTGGAATTGTCCTGAAACAGTACTCGAAGCACCAGCAAAGGGGCCATTTGTTCGGCTGCTCGACCCTCCTTTCTGTGGAGATTATTTCATCAGCCACGGAACCATAGAGGCTAACACTCCTGACACCTACAAGTTTGTCGTCCATCTGTCAGATCCTGCCTACAAACTGCTCTTTGACGAAAAAGGTAAATGGCTTCTCCTCGATGAAAATGATGCAGAGATTGCTTCTGAGCCACAGTTTTCCTGCGGTTTTAATGTGTGGCTTTCATCTAAAGATCCTTGGTGGCGAGCAGATGACACAGTTGAACTGGTGCCTTTGAACAAAGAAAAAACCGGGCCACCACGGTGACCCGGCTCTTTTATCCATCTCTTAGAACCACTTCTCGTGGTGTTCTTTCAAGAAGACGTGGATGAATTTCTGCAGTTTCGTAATTTCACGATAATACTCTTCCTCAGAGAGTTTCTTCAAACCGAGGAAACCTTTGCTCGTGATTTCACGACCTGGCAGGTGTGTACGATTGGCCCAATCGTGTTCGAACATGTCGATGAGGCGTTGGCACATTTTGGGGCAGTTTTTGTAAAAAGCGAAGATCTCCCAATTGGATTCGAAGGCACCGTATGTCCAGTTTGTCGAACCCATGGCAAATTCCATTTCGCCATTTTTTCGTTTTACGATAACTAGCTTCATGTGAAGCTCTTGACCTGCATCATCAGGAGAGAAGTTTCTGATGGGCAGTTTGTTTTCCAAGAATGGTTTCACAGCCAAGATATTTGGAGCGCCCATACAGTTCACACCATAGAGTGAATGGTTGGGGTCGAGAATGACACGAACGTTCACTCCACGATTGTGAGCGTCTACCATAGCCTGAATACAAGGTTCATCAGTGAGCAGCAACATCTGCATCATTACCTGGTCGCCGGCTTCACAGGAAGCGAGCATGTCAATACATGGCTGGCGTGTATTGCGAACAAAAGGTGCAGTTAGGGTCAAGCGAAGTTCGCCCAATTCCCAACCTTCGTTGAGTCGTTTTTGCTCGTGAGCTTTGATGACTTCGTCGTCAACGGCTGCCAGGCTTTCCAAGTCTTTGTAATCTTCAGGTACGGGGACACCGCGGCGTTCGGCTTGAGCAACAGCGAAGTGCCAAGCATTGGTGAAGAGTGCTTTACATTCTCTGACAATAGGACCGCAGATACGTGTCATTGCGTCGTGATTGGAAGCTACTGTCTCTGCGAAGTTCATTCCACCGATGAGGGCTTCTTTACCGTCGATGACGAGCAGTTTGGAGTGGTCCAAGCGCCAAGAGGCACCATGCTCGATGTAAAGAGCGTCTACATTAGAAGGAAGAAGGGGAATGCCCATATCTTCTGCGTAATCATAGATAGGTTCATAAGGAGGTTCTACTGGTGGTGGAAGGGGCTTCATTTTGAGGAGGCCGCGCAGCTTGGTGCGAACTCTTTTGATTGTGTCATAGAGTTTGCGCTGTTTTTCAACCATGTCAGCAGGTTTGGGAGTGATGAGACGTACGCGGAAAGGGCGACCTTCTTCGTTTGCTTCGGCAATTTTGCGAGCCATGATATCGATGACATGTTTACCAATGCCAATATATCCTTCTGGTTCGGCGTAAACATTGTCATCGCCACCAAAGAGATACATGTTCAAGATGATTTCATGTTCAGCCATCTCGAGCATCTCGATGACGTTGGAATAAATCTCCTTTTTGTCGATGAGTAGCTTCATTGCCGATTTGTGGAACTCACAGGGCACGGGTACCACAGCATTGGTGTCATACTGAGGTGGCAGTTTTTTCTTTTTAGCAAAGAGTAGACAAGGCGTCGCTAAGAACATAGCGACCAGTACTAGAGTAACTAAGCGTTTCATTCAGATCTCCAATCCCAATCATTATTAATCTTGTTTGATATCGAATTTGACAGCTAACTCACGAACACCTTCAGCCCATTTAGTAAGGGCTTCGTTGCCTGAGAATTCAGCTGGGTCTGGCATGGGGAACTCGCGCAAAAGGGTCTTCCAATAAAACTCATAATGGTCTTTTCCACCAATGGGAAGACCTTCGAGGTACTCTTGGTCCACAATCTTCTTGTCTTTCCACACTGAACGTACGTAATAAACGATGTCCAAGGGGAATGCGTCTGTAGGACCGGCCATAACGGCTACCTGGTCAGGAGAGATTGTCCAACGGCCAGCAGTTCTGGTCAATGGCCAAGCGATGTTCTGTGGGTATGCTTGGTAAGCCAACTCAGAACAAACGATTGTGTTGGCTGTGTTTACGTCGAAGTTGAAATCGTAACGTTGACCGAGGTGGTGCATTGCACGACAAACTATTCTACTGCGCAGTTTTTTCAACTCTTCTTCGCCACCAACTGCTTGGGGTTTGAGACGCAGAATGAGAACTTCATCAACATAAAGGAAGTGTTCGATTGTGTTGATGACTACACCTGGGCGGAGAGCTTCGAGGATACATTTACCCTCCATCAACTTGTCTTTCCACTCCAGTGCATTCTTCAGTGAGTCGCCATAAGTGTTTACAGCTGGATCAAAGAGGCCAAGTTCTTCTAGCTGGTCAGGGCGACCGAGCCAAATGGCTACGTGTCCAAAGTGACCAGGAATGAGGCGGTCAGTCATGGCAAAGGAAGTTTTGTCCATGATGATGTCGCCAGGCTGTAGAACTTCGAGCATTCTCTTTTCTATCTTCTTTAAGATCTTTCCTTTGATAGTGGCTTTTCCCAAGTGGATGGAACCCATGGCATTACCAAAAGTCTTCGAAAGAGCGTTCATGTCAGCCTCGAGCCTCTTGGCCAATTTGGCACCAATGGCTTTTAGGCGAGCTTTGTAATCATCGAGCAGACCGCCAGCTTCCAAGAACTGTTTACCAGCAACACTCTCGAAGATGAGGGCATTGAGCTTTTTCACTTCTGCCTCTGAACCTGAGAGTTCTTTAATCCTCTCCTGCTCTTCGAGCAAGAAACCAACGACTTGGTTATAAGCGTCATGGTTGGATACTGAGTAATACTCTTTCATTACTGTATGGAATAGGTCATTGATGACCATGTCCAATTTCACATCAGCAATCTCTTCTTCAGAACTGATATTGACGGGTCTGTCGCCACGTTTTTCGTAGATTGTGCCAGCTATGTTCTCAATGGCACTAGCTGCATTATCAATCATTACTGTGGCTGCGCCAACACCAACGAGTAGAGCGCGGATACGTTCATCCCGTTTTTCAGCAGTCAGTTCTTCGTCATCTTTGAACCAAGAAACCACTGAGGTGATCCAAGCCATGATGGGGCGGTGACCCTTGCCCATACCTGTTTTGGTGCGGACACGTTCGACTACGTCCCAAAGGCGCAAACGAATGGCACCATATTCACGAATGGCTCGGTCGATGACGTCGTGTTCATCGCCAGTGATACGTTCAGAGTCTTTGTGGTCCTTGGCAAATTGAGCCATTCTGTCGCGGAGCGCTTTGGAACGTTCGGCAAGCTTCAATACGAGTTCGGCGTCACGAGCGAATGTGTCTTCTGCTTGTGCAAAGAGAGGGCCTGTCGCAGTTAGCAACAGGAAAGTCGCCAGCATAACAGCATATCTTCTCATCTTCCCATCCTTCCAAAGGGCACAAAATTTTATATAAATAGCGTCAATAATTTAGCTAATCCAAAGTTTGCTTATCTTTGCAATTCCAATGCCACAAACCTAGTTAGCTATATATTGAAGCAATCATAAGGAAGGATGGCCAAAGTGACTACCCTCAAATGTGCAATAGAAGCCCACATGCCATCAGAGACCCCAGAAAGGCGAAAATGCCCTTAAAAGCACATACTGAGAAGTGCTGTCACCCTAGTGATACACCATGTGTCTCAAATCGAACACAGCATGTTCGTTTTGAGACTACTCAACTTTGCCTCCAAGATCGTGAACTTGGTCTTTCAGCTTGTTGTTTTGAAGCTGTAGGAAGTTCAAGCGACTGAGCAAATTGTCCCTCTCATTGAAAAACCACACTTCACGAACGGCTAGAGCTTGAACCAAGCGGGCCAAAGAAGCACCCTCGACAGTATCGGCTACAGCGGACATATCTGCACGGACGGCGCGACCGACGACTTTGAGACCCTCTTCGAGGCGCCGACGGCGATTTTTCTGGTTCAAAAGCCATGCTCCATCTTTGTCGCTAATGCGTTTGAACAAAGCTTTTTCTCTGTAAAAGTCCTTTTCACCAATACCAGACATGGACTGACCATCTTCAGCCATTGTCAGACGAAAGCTCCATACATAGTGGCGTTTGTAATTCACTCTGGCTGAACGACGAAAGACTTTGTTGTGCAAGTGAGCGTCAAAACCGAAAACCAGATCATTTCCATTGATGTCGACAGGAAACTCTTTGGCTCTTTGCCGCTCTTCAATATCATTTCGGTGAAGGTTCGGTGTTTCGAAGAAACGACGGTAATCCGTGTAAGTATATCGTCCCTGTAGTTTGCCGCGATGGATACGGACCTGCAGCACATGCATTTGTGCAGTATGAGCATAAACCTGTTCATGTACGGGTAAAGTAACGATAGGCGGCTGAGCTACCCAATAACCCACAAACCGCGAAGCATTCTGCATAAACTCGTCAACGGGTTGGACTGGCTGTACTGGTTGACTCACAGCCCCACCTTGTTTGGCTCCACATGAACCGCAGAACTTGGCCCCTGGAGTCAAACCAGTGCCACACTGTGAACAGAATTTGGCAGCTTTGGGGGGCTGATTGTGGCCTGCTTGATTATTTCGGATCTCTAACTCACGTTGGCGAATGAGCTCTTTCAATCGACTAGATTGACCATAACAAGCTGTAGTGACGAGGCAGAGAACTAGTAGTACGAATAGTGTGCGCATGATTGATCCTTCCAGAGTCAAAACTTGAGCTGTTCGCTACAGATATCAGTGTACTTTGGCAGCCCTGGGTTATGGCAAATGTATCTACTTGATGGAGCCATACCGTTTCGAGAATTTAATCTTGGTTCTCAGCTCTTTGACGTAAGCTTCCCGTGAAGGAGGTACCATCTTTTCAGCTGCTCTCAAAAATCTAAATGCTTCATCGAAACTGCGCAATTTCTCGCAAATGCGTGCAGCTTCTACGTTGTAAGTAAACTGCAGTTCTTTTGTGAGAGTTTTGGGAACAATCGCTTTTAAGCAAGAATAGGCCTCTTGGAATTTGTTAGCCCTGCGTAAGAAAGCGCATTCTTTGATTTTCAGAGAATCGAGTATCTCTTTATTGGCGGCGAATTTTTGTGCTTCACGTAGATAAGATACTGCATAATCGGCGTCTTCCGACTTTAAAACGATCCCATCTCCATAACCTCCAACACACACTGCTGCCGCTTCGAGAAGCTGTATTGCCTCTTTTGGATGTTTGGGGAAGAGCGTTCTGAACTTTTTCACTCTTTTTATGGCCCATTTTTTCATTTTAGGGTCATTATCCCCCTTTAGAAGGCGGAAATAGAGGCTGTTGAGTTGCAAGCTATTGGTCAACTTTCCATCTTCATCGATTAGAGGAGACAGTAGTTTCAGGCTTCGTTCGTGCAAAGTCTTTTCAAAGGGCAAGCTCAAGTAAGACATTACCTCGCAATAAGCCAATGCTCGTCGCTGGACCTTTGATTGCATGGCTTTTTCCAATGATTGACATACACGAATTAGTCTTCTCAGCTGAGAATGTCTCTCTTTGTTGTTTTCAAATTTCCAACAAAGCTCTTCTGCTTGCTGAAACAGATTCAGGAAGTTTTTGGGAGAGATTTGTCCTCCGAAACGTTTCAATAATTCAATCAACCAAAATAGTGCCCCAACGTTATTACCCTTGCTGAGGAAATGCCGTGCACCAATTTCAAGACCAATTGCCTTGCTTTCGTTCCCCTTCTGCAAGATGTGCAAGGCCTTGGCTTCGATGGCCAAAAGGCCTATCTCTTCCAGTGACAAATCACTGGGCAAGCGATTGTCTTTGCACAGAGCTTGAAGCTTGCCGCGCAGTAGTCTCGTGGGAGAAACATTCCTGGAAGAAATCCGTTTGCCATAATCTCCAGCCTGTAGTGATTGTCTGTACTTGTGTCCAAAATACAGAAGAAGAAAAATCAAGAATGTGAAAGCCCAAACAAAACGGCGGAAAGTACTGGTGGCAGCCTTTTCGCTTTCGTCAGCAGTGAGTTTTGTCTCTTCTGTGAATGCAGCCTTTACAACCTTGGTTTGAAGGAGATCTTTCTTTTTCTTTGTTTTGCTTAGCTCTAGCAAATCTTTGCTCAATTGTTTGCATGACTTTGGTCTTCCTTCTGACAAAGGAAGAAGCAAACTCTCAACATAGACTGCCAAAGCTCTATTCTTTGTTGAAAACAACTTGCTGAGCTTAGGGTTCTTTTTTGATAGCTTTTTCTCAATAATTTGTGCGAGGGAGCCACGAAACGGTGGGGACCCATTTAACATTTCAAAAAGGACGGCACCAAGAGAATAAACATCAGCCTCAGGTCCAGCAACGTGACCTGTAATGCACTCTGGTGCCATGTATTCTGGAGTCCCCATGACGACACCTGTTTTGGTGGCAACAGTGCGCATTAATTCGCTGCGAGCCAAGCCAAAATCTATGATTAGAGGAAGGTTGTTCCCATCTACAAGAATATTGTCTGGTTTTATGTCGCGGTGAACAATACCCTTCTCGTGGGCTGCAGCCAAAGCTTCTGCACATTGACTGCCAAAAAGTGCAATCGCTTCTGTCGTTGAAAATGTTCTTTGTGCGATGGCACTTTTTAAAGTTCGGGCATCCCTGTAAACGAGCGCTAAATATGGATAGCCATCCAAATCACCCCATTGTGCCAACTTGACAATATGGGAATGATCAGGAGAACGGACAACGAAGGACTGCCCCTTGAAAAAATTCAAAAATTAATT
>CAZXTJ010000141.1:0-14544 GCA_964643655.1 uncultured bacterium | reverse complement strand
GATGTAGGTCAGGTTTGTGCTCAGGTGTGACAAAAGCAAAGTTGTGGTCAATGGCTATCAGTCTCAGTTTTCCACTGCGAGTTTTGCGAAGGAAGAAGTTGCCGTTGTGGCGATCGCCGTTTCCCATAATCAAATCAAGAACCTGCAACTTGCGTACTTGTTCTACATCCAATCGGTTGTAGGCCTTATTGGAATCCGCCATTATGTTAATCTTGGCTTCTTTTAAGCTCTTGTAGACCACATCGCCTTGGTAACGTGAGCCGATGAAAGAGCCCATTGAATAAAGGCCCTTTTTTCCTCTAACTCGGACTAGTCTTACGTCAGCAGTCTCGAGGCCTGCGGCTTCAAGCAGCCTGGCAGCAAGAAACTCTCCTTCAACATTGCCAGTTCTCATATGGAGACTAGCTTCAGCTGTGTTTGGTGCATTGTGCTTGAAGATATAACTCTGGCCGTCAACCTTCCCTTTGAATGCTCCCGCTGCTCCGCCAAGATTTTTCTCTTGTACTTTTACGGCAACAACTGGAGGATCAGTGGCGAAAAGTAGGGCAGGCGAAAGACAAACAGCCAACATTGATATAAGAACAAGACGTGTATAGAGCGTCATCAATTTCTCCTATGCATTTCTGGCAATGAAACGCCGAACTTTGGCTGCTTTTTTGAGTTTGCCAGAGGTTTCATATAGATATGCCATGTTCTTCAGTATACTGCGACACTGTTTGTTGTTGAGGTTGCCGTAGGCCAACTTTGCCGTCTTCAGAGCTTTCTTGAGTGAGCGCATAGCGGCAGAAGGTCTATTCAACTTGAGTTGCACTCTCGCTAATCTGCCATAATCGCGAGCTAGCTTGCGCTTGTCAGAGGTTGAGCACTGTCTTCCCATCTTGGTCAATCGGTGCAAAACCCCCATACACTCTTGATATTCGCCCATATCGTAAAGAGTGGAGCTCATCACCCTCAATGCACACAACATCTTGGGACCAGTTGAAGGCAGTCTGCGCACATTTGCCTGTGCAAGGTCATCAACGAAAGCATTGGCTTTTTCCAAATTTCCCACGCTTTCATATCCCTGTATGACCCATTCATAAGCCATCAGTGTGGCGGGGTGATCCATACCGAGTTCGAAACGGCCTACGGCAGCAGCGTTTTCTGCAGCCAAAAGAGTCTCCTCTATTTTCCCGGCCAAGGAAGTCTTTATGTATTTCTGCCAAGCATCTTTTACGTCACGATTGTTTGCTCGACAAGAATTAGCAGCAACGAGTGTCAAAAGGGAGATGACCAATAAAACTCTAAGTAATGTGTTCATCTACCAAACCTTTCCATATTCACTTAAAATTGTTAGCAACAAAAGGGCCAGGTGAATAAGGAATACCAAAGAGGCTTCTGTAGCTAGTTCCAGCCCGTAGTCGAAGAGCAAGGCTAAAAAATTGCCACAGTGGTTTTGTTTTGGCGCCACTGTTGGCTCACTATTTGAGCCAGCTCACATGTAGGTCTCGTCTGGTTGCCAATTGACTGTTTTGGCCCATGTCTTTGCTGAAAGGAACATCATGTCCATCAGTGGATCTTTAATGAAGAGATAACCTTCGATGCTATTAGGAAAGATTTTGGCTAGACGTATTTTGATAGTTTCATAAGCAAACCTGATTTTGTCAGAGGTTCTTAAATAATCGCGAAAGAGGAGGGCGTATTCCTGGTTCAGTCTGCCCTCTTCTCGGATATGAATGTTGGCCCTGCGTTTATTGGGGCGTTCACCAATAAGTCTCTTCCGCAACTCAGGTGAATTCTCTTCCATATCCAGAAACAGATCTGTGTGAATGCCACTCTTGTAGCGATATGGGCCATCTTCCAACAAATTTATGAGCTTTGCATCATCAATAGATTTGACAGTGATTTGGACGTCGATGATATCTTTCGCTGCCAGGCCTGGAACAGAAGTCGAGCCAATGTGATCAATGCGAATGGCCAGCTTTGAGAAATGTTCTCTGAGCTCACTGCCAAGCTCTGTAAATTGTGAAGGCCAAGATGGATCGTATGGTACGACAACTACTGGTTTTGTTTTGGCAAACATGTTCCTTGGACTCACTGTTTCTTCGGTTTGATGAGCTCGCCAGCCAGAAGACTTTTGTTGTTTACCTCTCGCCAGCTATCTCCAGACTTGAGTAAAAAGGAACCAAAGATTGCCGGTAGACCGTGAGCTTTGAGGGGAGAGAAAGCAAGTTTAGAAATCAAATGAAAGTGTATGTGGGGAGCATCTGAATTTCCAGAGTTGCCGCACAAACCCAGTATTTCACCAGCTTTTACTGACTGTTTTTCCTTTACTTTGATTGTTCCATTTTTGAAATGTGCATAATACGAAAAGAAGGCATCTTGGTGGTTGATTATCACTGTATTCCCACCTGCCATTTTGCCATCTTTTGGATTAAAACCCTTCGCTCTACCACCGATTGGATTGTCTGCAATTCCATCTATGACTTTGACGACAACGCCGTCTGCGACAGCAAATACAGGCTCTCCGTAGGAATAATAATCTTCGTTCTTTGCTCCTGCGTTTTTGCAAATCGAGAGCTTATCATCAACTTTCATAAAGTCAGATGCAAAGTAGTTTGTATTCTGTTCGTAAAATATCCGACGATGGTGTGAAAAGGTGTCGTGTCCTTCTAAGTGCCACCAAAGTCCAGAGAAAGGAAGAACCAATTTTGTTTCGCACTTAAACTTTTTGACAGGTACTTTTAGTGTACAGGTACCTATACCTGGAGGTGTTGGAGAGCGAAAATAAGCTGTGCATTCAATAAAGGCAAGTTTGTCGTGAGATGGGGCATTTTCTGAATAGGGATGGGTGATACAGCAAAAATCTCCTTTTTTTAGATCGCTGCTGCAAGTTCTCACTTTGTTGGCTTCATCGAAAATCGTTATGAAGCGATCAATATCCGCCATGTGATGAGCGACGAGCCGACGATAGAGCAGGGGTTCATTTTTCTTATCGAGGTACTTGTAGGTAATCAGAAAGAGCTTACAAGGACTGTTTACTTTGAAGCAGAACTCAAAGTTTAAAACTGTGCCAGAAGGTATCTCTTCCAAATAAACAGTTTTTGGAAAAGTTATTGGATTGCTGGCAATCTCTTTGGGTTTTTGCTCTGCGAGAAGCGATGAAGCAAGGCAAAGGCAGAGTAAACTAATCAAAGATCTGAATCTCATAATGTTGGTTCCATTTCTCTGGTGTTACATGTCGTGCAATGTGCACTCAAAATTATTTTTGGCCCTTGTGCGGATAGACATAGTGGCTTTGAATTTTTCTCCAACTTTGAAGTCGCTGTTGGTAACAACGGCCAACGAATCAGAGTTTTCATTGAGATGACGTATTGTTGATAGTGGTATCTCATTATTCTGCAGGTTCTCGAAAGAGAACAATTTGATTTGGGCTCTATCACCTTCAATAGAGTGTATCTTCCCAACTATTGCTACTTTTTGTTCAGACGGACACTCATAACGATTGATTTTTAAATCAACGATGTTGCTAGCTTTTTCAAGCCACTGATAATCATTTGTTAGCCATTTTTGACCCAGTCTCTTGGATTCAATGAGGCTCAATGCTTCTTTAACTTCATTTTTGAGACGGGAATCTTTGTTGGCATCTGACATACTCCAGCTCACGTCACGTAGAGTAACAACTCTTGCTTTGCCCAATCGTTTTTTATGTTGCGCGAAGTATAGTGACAGCTGGGCCTTCGTGAGCAGACAGCGTTTTTCGCCTGTCTGTAGATTGTTTCCTTGGGCCACTTCAACAGTAAGTAGACCACCAATTCGACAGGGAAGAGAGTTCATTACTGTAGTGAAGTTGCCTAAAGAGTAAGCAACGAGACAAGTTCGTGGACTATCGTCTTGCTCGTCTCGCACATAGTGGTTCGTGTTTTCATACTCAGGTATGTTGACGTGCAGTACCTCTATTGGTTGAACTACATGCGGCCCATGTCCAACGACCATATCTGCACCATTGGCTGCCAACAGACGAGCGAGTTTCATAAAGTGTGGCTCTGGATAATATTCGAATTCGTAGCCCCAATGTACGGATGCGATGACTAAGTCAGCTCCCTCTTGGCGGCAGAGTCTGAGCAATCTCGTAAACTGGCTCATATCAGGTATTGAGTCTCTGACACCGAATGGGATTTCGTTTACGTAAGAGGGTGTTTCTCCATCTAAGATGCCTGCATTGATGCCCCATGTGTAAGCTACGTAACCAACTCTGAGTCCGTTTCGACTGACGATTTCATAGCGACCTCTGTCCTGCCTTGCATTGAAGTCCTTGGCTATACCAACGCAGTGCATTCCTCTAGCGCCAATCTCAAACATAGTGGTTTTTAAACCATCTACTCCTCTGTCAAAGGAATGATTGTTGACAATGGAGAGTATGTCAAAGAGAGGCACATTGGAGTCCACGTAAGCACCCTGTTTGCCACCATTTGCCAGTGTATCCAGTAGCTCAGGGGCAGTATTGAATCTGAGACCAAGTTTGTGAAGCATACCTGGCTTTTCGCCTGGGACTATTGGGCTTTCCAGGTTGCCAAATAGGAAGTCGACTTGAGCCAGCTTCTCTGTCAGAGGTTGACGAAGGTAATCCTCGGTGCCTTTTCGTATGTGCATGATGTCGCCCACTGCACCTAGCGACCACACTTTTTGAGAAGCTTGGAAATCATAATGTGCGCTAAGATCTAGTCCCCAAGGCCCTACATCATTCCTAGCGTCGAAGTAATCCTCAACTTCTTGCGAAGAATGGGTCATCATTTTTTTCATTTTGACCAAGTAACGGACATCTTTTAATACATTGAGGAAGCTCCAGGGTTTCTCTTCTACCCTAACGGTCTCATACTTATGCTGGAAAGGAATGGGATCGTGCACGAAAGGAAAGTTGCTCTGCCAGTCCTGTGCCGCTTGGGTGCAGGCAACAGCAAAGGCAAAGAGTGCTACTATCCCTAATGTCCTATATATATGTAAGATCATGTTCACTGGAAGTATTTTAATGAGAGCCCCTTTAACGTCAAGTCCCCAGATTTAGTCGTTAATTCGCAGGAGATAACTATGAGTTTTATAGAGATCACAGGCTGCACCACAAGTGAACTCAAAGAGCAGGTAGTTTTACTGCTCGTAGAGCAAATGTTAATAGTCAAAGGCCGCGATGAGAAGAGTGCGCCATCGAAGGATGACTTGCAGGGGCACGTAATGAAAGCGATGGATCATATCCTCGATGAAACCTCACCTGCCCACCTCTTTGCCTTGGTCGAGAAGGATAGGGCTCTAGCGGTCAGCCTCGTGAATATGGCTTGTGGCGTCGAGAGTGGCGGTAAATATCTTTGGTTGAATGAGATATATGTGCCACCGGAGGCTCGTCGCAAAGGCCTTGGTAAACAGATGGCTACTCACATAATTGAGTGGGCAAGAAAAAATGATTGTCGATACATGGCAGGCATAACTTGGGAGGCAAACTCTGCTTCGCAAGGTTTATTCAAAAAGTGCGGATTTGACGTTGAGCAGGTTCTTTGGCTCGATCGAACATTGTAGTCAAGATTTATTGAAAGTATGAGCTTGGCCACTCGACTTGTAGTTGAAGAACGTTGAATGTCGAATGGAGTAACTATGCCAGAGCTGCCAGAAGTAGAAACAGTTGTACGACAACTCAAGAGACACGTTTTGGGTCAAGTTGTAAAACGACTGGTTGTTTTAGATAGCAAGTTGAAATGCTTTGCTCCTAGCGCCTTGAGATCGACTCTTGTTCAAAAGGTGTATAGAGATGGGAAACAGATTGTCTTCCATCTAAAGAGTGAGGACGGTCAGTCTCTCTATCTTTGGGTCCATCTCCGCATGACTGGTCAGCTTTTATGGTTTGAGCAAGCTCCAAGTGTTCAAGCCCATGAGCGTGCGAGACTCACATTGTCAAAGGGAGTAATCGTATTTGCCGATATGCGGCGTTTTGGGACGATGAAACTGAGTAAGGATGATAAACAATATACAGCCAAAGGTGTTGATCCGCTCAGTCGTTCATTTACGCAGGCTAAACTCTCGTCGCTAATGGCTAGGAGCGCTACTCCCATAAAACCATGGCTGTTGAGACAAGACTGTCTGGTAGGTTTGGGAAACATCTATGCTTGTGAAGCACTTTTTATTGCTCATATATCACCGCTGAGGCCTGCTAAAGAGATTAAGTCAGAAGAGGCAAAACGATTACATAACGCCATCAAAAAGGTACTCAAACAAGCTCTTCAATTTGGCGGAACAACTTTCATTAATTTTGCCAATGCTGAAGGGGGCAGTGGTGAGTTTGCCAAGCGCTTGCTGGTTTACGGCAAAGAGGGGCAGAGCTGCACGTTATGCGGAACGACTATCGAACGTGTAGTACAGCAAGGACGGTCTACCCACTTCTGTCCAACTTGTCAGCAGTAGAGACAAAATTATAGCGGTAACTGCTCGATTGAAGAATAACTTGGGATGGTCAGTCCTTCTTTACTTAGCAATGATTTGAAGTTCCCAACCAACAGATCAACTGCAGTAGTAACTTTCTTGGGATCACGTTCCCACCAGATAAGCTCAACGCAATCACTCCATTTTTCAGGTAATAGCTGGAACTCGTAAGAGTCCTGAAGGCCCTTGAGATAGTCATGTGTAACATAACTCTGATTGAGCAAACAGAGTACGTCGCGCATTTCCAGCAAGACCTCAACGGCCGAAAGATGGAGTGAGCTAAAATCTTGTCGAGTATTGCAAGAGTGCACTCTTCCCCATGATTCCCAGATGACCTGAGGCAAGGAGTCTTCAAGAGCTCTGTGAAAGTTTGCTTTGGGAATATTGTGGCCAAGGTTCAACAAATCGTCGATGGTGGATTTGTCTCCAGCAACAACCTCAAGGGATGACAGTACTCCCATTTGAAAAGGCCAGCGCAATGAGGGAGTAGAAACCACAGCTTTCAGAGTTTCTAAATCCACCACATAAGCGCCTACTGCTCTTTCATCTATCAACCACTTGCCTTCTCGAAGTCTGCTACCTGCTTTGACGACTATGACTAGCTCTATATCGCTCGTTGGAGTGTCTTGTTGCCTAGCCACGGAACCGTAGATGCAGGCAACCAGAACTTCCTTTCGGTATTCAGTAATATAACGATGACAGAGTTGAACTGCCATTTTTCGCAAGGAAATGGTGGTCATCTCAAGCAATACCCAGTTTCTTCAACCTGCGAGCAAGTGTGTTTCTACCAAGACCGCTTTCTCTAGCCACTGCCCTATGATTACCACCATTTTCGGCTAAAAGTCGCTTGAAGAAAAGTAAGTCGAAGGCATTGTGCGCTTCTTCATAAGCTGTTGGAAGTGTTTCGATGAAGACCTCACCAGAACTGTCAACATTGGGAACATTCAATCTATGTTGTGAAAGTGGTAAATGTTCTGGAGAGATCTCTTTGGTGCCGCACATCACAACAGCATGTTCTACGACATTTCGTAACTCACGGATGTTCCCGGGCCAGCTATGCTTGAGCAAAGACTGTTTTGTTTCTTTTGTGAATTTTTTCTGTGGTTTTCCCTTGAGGCAGGTGAACTGATGGAGGAAGTGTTCTGCTATTTTGATGAGTGAAGCGCTTCTGTCTCTCAGTGTTGGGACGTGAATATTCATTACGTTTATGCGGTAATAAAGGTCTTGCCTGAAGAGTCCTTCTTCGACGAGTTTTTCCAGATTGGCGTTGGTTGCACAAACAAGTCGAAAATCGACACGTTTGCTTTTGGAAGAACCAAGTGGTGTTACGAGGCGTTCCTGTAAAACTCTTAGAAGTTTCACTTGAGCCTCTAAATCCAACTCTCCAATCTCATCGAGAAAAAGAGTACCTCCAGCTGCAAGTTCGATACGCCCCATCCGGTCTTCTGTTGCGCCAGTGAATGCCCCTTTGACGACACCGAATAGCTCTGCTTCCAGTGTGTCTCTTGGTAGGGCGCTACAGTTGACTGGTACAAACATGTTTCTACTTCTTGCTGAACGAATGTGAAGAGCACGAGCAACCATTTCTTTTCCTGTGCCAGTCTCTCCAGTAATGAGTACGCTAATGTCTTGCTCAGCTGAAGTGTTTATCATTTCATCTAGTTTGGCAGAGGCTTTGTCGTCACCTATCACCATTTGATCAGCAAGAAGGGACAACCTCTGCACAGCTGCCATACGGTCGCGTGTTTCCAATAAATGACGGCGCGTGTGTTCTGCCGAAAGAAGCTCTGACGCAAAATCGATGACAGTGGTTATCACTTTTATTGTGTCATTTGATATACCGCCTGATAGGGCTGCCATATCGAGATAAAGAACCCCAAGTGTTTTTCCACCGGAAGACAATGGACCACAAATTATCGAACGTGGCTTCACAGCTTGGGCTAGGCTTGGAGCTTCAGCACAACGAGTGTCCTGAGTTGAATCATCAATTGTAAGTAGTTTGTTCTCTTTGACAGCTTTAACGCAAACTGTCTTGCTAATGACTTCCTGTTCCTGTGAGTTCTCCAGACGGTTTGAAGCCACGGCTGAGAATTTTCCAGTAGGTCCAGTTCGTAGAAGTACAAAACCTCGTTCTGCACCAGTCAATGAAGTAGCACCATCTAATAGCTTTTCGAGGAGTTTCTTGGGGTCTTCTGAGTCGAGCAGTCCATCCAAGACCATTTTGAAGGGAGACCAGTTTTTATCACTCGATTTCCCAACATCCTTCTTTTGGCCTCTTTGAGGCTGTGGAAGTTCTTTCACCAGGCGAAAAGTGTGTTGGTCAACAGTTATGCGCGAATTAGTCCTGATGGCTTGTTCAGATATTTGCTCGCCATCGACCAAAGTGCCTTTACCACTGCCAAGGTCTTTCACTGTGACAGTTCCATTTTCCGACAAAGAGATGCTTACATGTTCTCGAGAAATGTGGCTGTCAAGTATGACTATGTCACAGGTGCTAGAACGACCTAGAATATTTGTTCCTTGTCTTAGTGGGTAGGCAAATCGTCCAAGGGCGTTGCCTCCCTCTTCTAAAACTAGCCAGAAACTGTTCATAATGCTGCCTTTCAATGGCAACATTCTATCACGTTTATTGGTCTTTCGGCTGCAGCTGCACTTTCCCATCGAGAGTGCAAAAAACCCAGCCGTCTCTTAGTCGAACCGGTTTACTCAACATTTTTCCACTAAGTGAGTCTTCCCACTCTCTAGTAAAACTGTTTGCAGTGAAACCGTGTAAGACGTTGTCGAAGCTAAAACAGAATAGATTGTCACAAACGAAGACTTCGAGGAAGTCTGCGTATATGTTTTGCCTCAGTCTAAAGGTGTCCATCCATTCTATTTTAATAGCCCCACTAGATTCCTTGAAGCTGAGTTGGGCAAACCCTATTTGGTAAAACTTGATACTTAGTTGTTCAGAAGTGCGTGTGCAGAACAATGCAACGTTGTCATCCACATGGGCCGGTGTACCAATGGCAATGAAGGGTAGTTTGCGTCTTCGACGTATATCTCCGTTATCTGCCGTAAGGCAGAGGAGCTCGTCACCGCTTCCCGCAAAGAGAATGTCATCAACGACAAGCGGAGCAGATGCTTTTAATTTGTAATCGCAGTGATTGAGTTTCTTACGCCAAGATAGTTTGCCTGTATCTATTTGGTATGCAAACAACTCTTCCTGTGCCAAGGCCTTATCGTTTGGCGCGTGTTGGCACAAAACGAAAACGTTTTTATCATCGATGACAGGCCTACTAATGTCTTTCATATTTGCTACATCAATGTGTGTTTTCCAGATAACTTTGGCTGTCTCGAGATCAATGCAGAGCATGAGTTTTTCCTGGCGAACAAAAGAAACAGCTCTTCCGCGAGGAACATTCGTGTAAGCAGACTGCATCAAGGGTTCAATTGGTGGTAAGTCAACGGCCTTAGATGATTCACCTGCAGAAGGTTCGAGCTCTTCAGCTTTGTCACTGTTGGCATAAGCCAATGGTTTTTTTTGTTTTGACCATTTTAGTGAGCGTCTAGTGTGATTAATTCTGTAAACAGTAGTCTTGCCGTTGTTATCAGCCAGCGAGTGTAAATGATTAGGTCCATCCCATTGAAGGAGAAGGGGATCAGGTGCAAAGCCGTTTTTGACACCTGGAAGTCGACCTATCCAAAGAAGTTTCCAGTTGGTTATGTTAATTGCGTATAGAAAGCCATTGCGGTCTCCACAGAATAGATTGTCTTCGACAACGAGTGGTCCAACTGTCATTCTGAAAGGTAAGGAAACTGTCGATGTTCGTTTTACTCGCTCGGCACTATGTTCTCTTACATTAGGTGGCACTTTGGGAGGATTGCGTAGTCCCTGAAAGACTACTTGAGGCCCCATAGAGAATTCTCCTCGCTTGATCGTGTCAAAGGGGGAACTCAACTCGTAGGGCAGGAAGCGTTTGCTCATGTCTTTGGTAGTAAGGTGAACAGTAAAATTATGTGACTTGGCTGCTTGTTCTGAGCGCTGTTCATCCTTCTCGCCCGTTTTCAAGGACAGTGGGGAGGAATGTGACAATTGGCACCTAATGAATAGCTTGCCATCTGTTTGTCTCCGTCGCCTTTTTACTCTCAAGGGAGGGATGATGGTCAGTGCCGGAGTATCGATGTTTTTTGATATTCGTTGACCGTCGTCAAGCTGTAGTTCGAGGAGGTAACTGGAGTTCGGTTTCAATCCACTAGTTCTTAGGCTCTGCGATTGTACCTTTTCAATATTGCCTGACTTGAGTATTGTGCCGTTTTTCATTAGAAGCCATTTGCCCTCTGCCATAGGCGTAAAAGAAAACTTCGCCCTAATGCTTGTTGGGCCTGTCTCTACATCAAAACTCGTCAAAGAGTGTTTAGGTTTGGGCCAAAAAAGTGACATGGGCAAAAGAAGGAACAAGACAATCACAAGGATGAGTATTGGGCTCATCCCCTCGGTCTCTGCTTCAACTAGGGGGCTGACTTTGGTTATTGCTTGGGTAGGCGTGAGTTTGCTCAGGTCAATGTCGTCACTTTGTGCATCAGTCAAGGCTTCATAAAGCTCAATTGACGATGGGCGAGCCGATGAATCTACAGCCAGGCAGGCTTTCATAATTTCAGAAAGATCAGTTGTGTTTGCTTCTGTTGATTGGTTTATCTGTGCCAATACAGAGAGTAGACCGACCATACTTTTTTGGGTGAGATCACTTGTGGAAACGAGCGCCTTTTTATGGAGCAATTCATAAATCAAGCAGCCTACTTGATAAATGTCTACTGAAGTTGAATACTCAGCTCCTTTGAAGATCTCTGGAGGTAGATATCCGAGAGAACCAATGTATCCACCTGTTTCGGTCAATCGAGTTGCAGAGTCTTCTAAAACCAGTCCAAAATCCATGACTTTCACGGCACCACTCTTTGTGATGATGACATTGGCGGGTTTGAGGTCACGATGCAATATGTTGTTTTCATGCAGGTGAACGAGAGCTGAAGCAACTTCTGCAACAATGTGAACCACCTCGTTGGGTGTAAAAGGATAGTCGGCTTCTATCAGTTTTTTCAGATCTGTTCCCTCGATGAATTCTTGGCATAAATAGGGGGTCTCGTTGACTGTTCCGTAGTCAAATACCTTTACGATGTTTTTATGCCGAAGTTTGGCCAGCACGCGACCTTCATTTGAAAACCTCCTCATCACCTCTGGCGATGTACAGAAGCATGAGTGAAGGATTTTTATAGCGACGTGGCGGTTGAGTTTTTCATCAAGAGCACGGAATACCTCACCCATGCCACCAGCACCGAGATAGCCGAGTATTCTGAAGTGTTCTATGTAATCTCCAGCTTTAATTGACAGTGGTTTCCAATTCTATGGTCGTCTAATTCAACCATATGATTGCCCCATGAAGATCTCTAAATGCAAGGAAGTACTTTCTGCGCAAGGATTGAGAGTTGCCAAACTAGATAAAACTGCTCTAGCATTGACTGTCGACGAATTCTCTTTCAAAGAACTGGTAATCCATGCACAGCGAGGTGATCCCTTGGCTTTTTTCGAGTGGCAAGAAGAGTACAGTGTTGGCATAAATGAGATTGATGATCAACACAAGAAGTTGCTCGTTATGATCTCCGAGTTTTATGAGGCTATAAAATTTGATAGAGAAGAGGCATTTGCTTGTCTTCTCGACTCGCTCATTGAGTACGCTCTGACGCATTTCAAGAATGAAGAACGCTACATGAAAATGTTTGGATACTCTAGTCTAGCTGAGCACAAAAAGGAGCATGAGGAGTTCACACAAAGGGTCTTGTCCGTCAAAGAAAAAATCGAACAAGGACAGTCAGTTGTAACCCTTGATACAACTAGAATGATCAGAAAATGGGTCACAGAACATATGCTAGGGACTGATCAGAAATATAAAGACTGCTTCCAGAAGAATGGACTTTGTTAACGTTCAATTATTGAACGGTTCTTTTCTGATTGTTCAGTTTCTGAACAACTATTGAGCCACACCTCCTTTATATACCCCATTTTTAGTTGGCGTCACTCTTGCTGTTGAAATGTATGTCAATGAGAAGGGATGCCATCGTGTTTAATCGAATAATGCTCGTCCTCGTAATCTGTTTGCTCTCCAGTGTGGGCCTTCGAGCTGCAGATAAATGGGTTTTTATTGGTGATAGTCTCACCGTCGGAATGATTGGCAATGGACGCGACTATCGCTCCAGAGTCAAATCGGCATTTAATGTCGACATTACTGTCGTAAACACGAGTAGAGTTGGCAAACACGTTACAGAATATGTGCGAGAGATAGACGCTATTCTTCGAAACAACAGAGATGCAAAGTACTTTCCCATTTTGATTGGTGCCAATGATGTGCGAGCTTACAGTGACCGTAAAGCACAGTGGTTGCGCTCGAAACTCGTAACAGTCCTCGACAAGATAGTTGCAGCAGGGAAAGTTCCCATTCTGATGCGATTGACTTACAACAGGCGGCAAGAGGGTGATCCTCGTGGAAGTTTCAATACCTCTGTTTATGACCCCCTCATTCGTCAGTATTCACCGCGATGGTTTAACAACGCGAGCAACAAGGGATTGATTGACGTACACGGCTGGGTTCGTTCTCACCAGCAGTATTTGGCTAGAGATGGTGTTCATTTGACAGGGGCTGGCTACAGGGCAGCGAGACAAGAGCTGTTAGTCGATGTCATGGCTTCTGTTGTCTATGGAAATGGAACAGTTCAGCCCACAGAAAATGTAAGCGGAAATGAAGCCAATATCAGTCTCGTTGGCCAAAGTTCAGAAAGAGTTGAGGTAGCAAACTCACAGCCAGCGGTGGAGAACAAATCAAAAGAAGCTGCAGAATTGGAGCTTTGTTTTCAACTCAGTGGAGTACTGCAAAACGACTTGGACCGCCAAATGTGCCTTTGCCGCGCAGGTGAGCTAATTGACCAATTGTTACAACAAGGTGCAAGTGAAGCCACTGTCGCTGAGTCAGTTAAACAACTGCAAGCAGGGTTGCAGAGAGAGGGTTTTCCTCCAGGCCCAGTTGACGGAAGATACGGTCCACGAACGAAAAAAGCAGTCAGAAAGATGACAGTCACTCTGGCTCAAAGGTATCTTCAAACAATGAATATCAATCCTGGTCCTATCGATGGTATTGAAGGTCCTTTGACTCGAGGGGCACTGGCACGATTTTGGGCGAATTGCCGCACTGAAAGACCCTTCGAGCAAGTCACCATAGCTGAAGTAGCCATTCTCAGGATGTATCCTTCAGCTTCACCATGTGATTGATCTGTAAGTCATGAGCGCTGATTAACGACTCTTGAGCAAATCAAGTATTTAGCTCGAGGGGAGGTCTGCTATGGCAGGTACAACTGCTAGGCGACGCTCATTGATATCCGGCGGAACCGACAAAGGTACCGTTCTTGTCGGTCAAGATTCACCAGGTAAAAGCAAGAAGCAAAAGCGGCGCAAGCGGTCTATGGTGAAAAAAACAGCCGTAGAGCAAACGACTTGTATGATTTCAGCTGGACAGACTCTTTCCGGGCGTTATCTCATTCAAAAAGAACTCGCACGCGGTGCTATGGGAATAGTTTTCGAAGCCCTCGATAAAGAGTTGGAAGACACGACTGTTGCCATTAAAGTTCTGTCGCCCGAGCTAACAGATGATGAAAAGGCGCGTGAACAGCTTAGACACGAAGCTATGGCAGCTATGGCTCTTACGCACACAAATATTGTTCGTCTTCACGGTTTTGAAAGAGACAATAAGACCGTCTATCTTGTTATGGAGCTCATAGATGGCCCTACGGTGGAAGAGATCCTCGTTGATGAAGAAGTCTTGTCTTACTCGTCAGTAGTAGAAATCGTGCAAGCACTGTGTCCAGCTCTCGATTACGCTCACGAACGAAGTGTGATTCACCGAGACATCAAACCTTCAAATCTAATGTTGGCAATAGAGGCTGGCAAGAGCTTATATAAACTAACGGACTTCGGTATTGCCTCTCGAGCAGCTAAGGTTGCTGAGGCTGCTGGTACATTGCTATACATTTCACCTGAGCAATTGAGAAATCAAGAGATTGACGGCAGGGCTGATC
>CAZXTJ010000140.1:0-14604 GCA_964643655.1 uncultured bacterium | reverse complement strand
GCAGAGTATGTGTCAGTTGTTGGAGTGGAAGCATTCGAAAAGCTGAAAAAAGAAATGAGTAGAGCCAAAAGTGTGGCTATAGACACTGAAACGACAAGTGAGATACCTACACAAGCCAAGCTCGTTGGAATTTCATTCTGCTTCGCACCAGGTAAAGCTTACTATTTACCCATTGGCCATATGGATTTGACTTCTCGTGATGCTGATTTGCCCCCAGAGAAACTCATAGCAGATTTAAAACCCCTACTCGAGCGCAAAGACCTAGAGCTCATTGGACACAATGCCAAGTTCGATTACAAGGTATTGAAACTACATGGCATTGACATTCATGTTCACTTCGATACGATTTTAGCGGCTTATGTCTTAAATCCTGCACGCCGCCGTTTCAGCCTAGACACATTGTCTTTGGAAGTACTCCATCACAAGATGGTCTCTTTCAAAGAGGTTTTGGGCAAAAGAGACAACTTCTGTGAAGTGCCTCTGAAAGAAGCAACTGCTTATGCAGGTGATGACGCAGAAGTCACCTTGCGTCTTGCTCTCGAGTTTAAAAAACAGTTAGATGACGCTTCTTTGGCGTCGCTCTTCGAAACTCTTGAAATGCCTTTGTTGACAATTTTGGCAGAGATGGAATTGGCTGGTATCTCGCTGGACACAGATTACTTGCTCACTTTGGGTGAAGAATTCCTAGTAGAAGCCCAAAAGGTAGAAAAAGAAATCTATGAGCATTGTGGTGAAGAGTTCAATCTAAAATCTCCCAAACAGCTGGCTCACATACTCTTCGAAAAACTCGACCTGCCTGTTGTCAAAAAGACCAAGACTGGGCCATCAACAGATGCATTCGTTCTCGAGACCTTGGACAAAGAATATGGTTTTGAGATTGCCAAAAAGATCAACCGCCATCGTCACCTCATGAAGTTAAAAGGCACTTATGTTGATCCTTTGCCTGGCCTCGTTGGTCCAAAGAAACGTCTACATACGACCTTTCACCAATATCGAGCAGAAACTGGTCGTCTCAGTTCATCAGATCCCAACCTACAAAACATACCCATCCGCACGACGGACGGTAAAAAAATCAGACGTGCATTTGTGACAAAAGATGAAAACCACATCTTTGTCTCGGCTGACTATTCTCAAATAGAGTTGAGGATGTTGGCTCATCTTTCTGGTTCACCCATCTTGCGTCAGTCTTTTGAAAGCGGCCGCGACATTCACCGAGAGACTGCCTCCAAAGTATTCAACGTGCCAGCTGATGCAGTAACGGATGACATGCGAAGCCGAGCCAAGGCAGTCAACTTCGGTATCATCTATGGGCAAACTGGATTTGGCTTGTCACGTACCCTGGGTATTCCGCAAAAAGAGGCAAAAGCTATGATTACGACATATTTTGCCACTTTACCGGAAGTGCAAGCATGGGTGGACAAAACTGTTGAACAGGCACGTAAAGATGGTTTCGTCACCACCCTACTCGGTCGACGAAGATTTTTACCTGATATCAACTCAAGAAATTTCAACCGCCGTAAGGCAGCTGAGCGTGTAGCAATAAACACTGTCATTCAAGGTACAGCAGCTGATCTCATCAAGAAAGCGATGTTGCTGCTTGACGAAAAGCTCCACAATAATGACTATGATACTCAAATGCTGCTGCAAATTCACGATGAATTGGTCATTGAGTGCCCCAAAAGCAAAGCGGAGGAAGTGACGACCATTTTAGTTGAGACCATGGAAACAGCATTTGAACTCGAGGTCCCAGTAAAAGCCTCTGTAAGCCAAGGAGCAACGTGGGCCGATCTCAAGTAAAACCATTGTTCCAAAGAAAGGTCAGCAAACCATCTGCGTTGGCACCATTAGCCGCCTCTTTTGCCAAACATCTCCTTCCAGGAACAGTAGTCACACTCCGCGGTGAGTTGGGTACAGGTAAAACGACTTTTGTACGCGCAATTTGCCGCGCCCTTGGTCTTGCACCAGAGCAGGTCAAAAGCCCTAGTTTTACTCTGGTCAATGAATATGCAGGCCCAATCCCCGTTTATCATATCGATCTCTACCGTCTTGGTGATGCAGTTGAGATATCAGGATTGGGACTCGATGAAATATCGGACGAGGGAGAAAGCCTCTGTTTCATCGAATGGCCAGGCATGGCATCTCACGGATTGAGCGAAAGAGGCATTTCTGTTCTTGCTGTCGAAATCCGCATGACAGGCCGCGGCAAGGAACGTTTGGTTACTATTTGGCCCCCTAATATATAAAGGGCACTCATACTTCCACCAACTTCCGACGATACATAAATAGATATAGTATCTGCCGGGAGGCGGGGGATATGCCCTTTCCCAAAAGAATTGAAAAGCGACTAGGCGAGCTCCTCGTTGAGCTCGGCCTCATTTCGCCTGTTCAGATTCATCGTGTGCTGAAGAAACAACAGGCGATGAAAAAAGCCAAGGGATACCAATTGCGCCTTGGCGAACTTCTGCTACAGGAGAAAATGCTCGATGACACTGCTTTGGCCAAAGCAGTTGCTCAGCAATATCAAATAGATTATCTCGATTTGTCAGATGTGGACATCAGTCTTGATGAAGTAGCTGCCATCCCCTTTGACATTGTAAAACGAGTCTCTTTCGTTCCCATCAAAAGAGGCACTGTCGATTTAACTCTTGCAGTCGACGAAGAGCCAGATGAGGAGCTCTACAAAGTCGTCGACGCCACACATTCTGGTGACGTCGTTTTTGTCACATCTCCTCGTAGCCAAGTTCAGAAGTTGCACAAGAAAATCTTGGATATTTGGGAAAAAGGCAAACCAATGGCGGGGACAATCAATCTCCGTAGTTTGGACCAACCCCAAAAAGGGACGACTCCAGCCGTTGAGCAAGCTGTGGCTTCTATGCCCGACGATGAGCCATTAGTGGGCGCACCACAGTTTCGCGGTCAAAGGGTATTTAAAGCGGAAAAAGCAATATCTCTCGATGACGGCATTGAGGATATTACTGATCTCGATCAGGCTCTTCCGCGAGGAAAAGTCATTGAATCCGACGGACTATCCTTTTCTTCAGGTGATGCCCTAGACGAGATCTTGCCTCGTTTGCAAAATGAGAAAGCCATGTCGTCACCCCTAGACGAAGCAGTTCCCACATCACCGGGACTCGGTGGTGCGGCACCAGAGCCTGCAGACAGAGGATTTGTCGATCCGCTAGATTCAGTACCAGAGTTATCAGAGCAGTTCGGCACTCCTCCGGCACCAGAGCCATTACCTGATGATCCCCTTCCTGTTGCCCAGGATCCAATTGCCGATCCCCTTGCTCTCATTCCTGATGACTTGGCTTTTGCCGATTCAATCGAAGAGGCCCAGTCTAAAGCAGAAATCGGTTTACCACCGTTACCAATAGAATCCAATGCTCCAAAACCATATGAGGAAGCATTGACACAACCAATACCAGAGCCCATACCCGAGCCAGAGCCAGTACCGGAGCCAGTGCCAGAACCAATGCCCGTAGAACCTATTGCCCCAGCTCCGATACCTGAGCCTCAACCAGTTTCTGTAGAAGTATCTTCTCCAGAGGTAGTTTCGGCTCGAGAGGAAGTGAACGCACAAATGTCTGCACCACCCAAGCAACCCAGTAAACCTGGTGGTCATCGAAAGATGAACCCTCAGCTCAAAGAGATGTTGCTCCAGGCGGTGACGAGGAACAGCCTTGGTTTGAGTTTCGTCCAATTAGAAAAGGACGTTGTCGTACTGGCCAAATCCGTCACTGAAACCTGTGAATTAGGCCGTTTGAGCATGGCCGACTTTGGCGACATCGTTCTTTATTTGGGGGGAATCTTAAAGGCAGACCTAACAAATCTGACAACACCTTTACGTAGAAAAATCAAACTCAAAGTAGGTGCTGAAGCCCATCTTTTCCAATTTCTCTTTGCACCGACTCGACCTTTGAGTATGAATATAAACATTCTCGACGAGAATCTCGTTCGTTATTCAATGGATACTCTTGGTCTCGAAGGACCAATCCTCGATAAAATCAAAAGCGCTCTCTGCAGAGACTATGGACTGACCATACTCTCATCGCCCAACATTGCCTCTACTGAAGAGTTATATATGAGTACTCTTTGGTATCTTGCTGAGAGCAAACGTAAAGTCGTCTCTTTTGAGAAAGACATCAAATACACAATCCCAGCAGTATCGAGGTTCCAAGTTGGTGGCGAGGGAGTCTCACCTGACGTTACTTTTGCTCCATCTTCGCTGCGTACTTTCCTCGATGGTGGATATGACAACTTTGCTTGTTCCATCGTTCCACCACCAGAAAAACTAAAAACACTGGTCAACTTAGCCCTCTCAGAGGTCAACACAGTGTTGTGTATTGAGGCAAAAGACTGTCTTACCTCCTTTATGACCGTCAAAAAGACTGGCATCTCAACTTCATCTCTGATTGAAGCCTGCCTTTTCTTGATTAATGTCAGACGAGTCCACAGGGTCTGTCCATTCTGTAAAGAAACCTTCTTGATCACTAAAGAGGTGCTGCCACCAAGTCTGCAAAACTCTCGACATTTGCTCGACTTGAAAGCTTATCGAGGCAAAGGCTGCGGCGAATGTAAAAACACAGGTGTGTCCGGTACCACTTTGCTCTTCGAGACCATGGAAGTTGACTCTGACCGGATCAATATCGATGAGCTCACTCGAACTAAAAAACCCCTGAAAACTCACTTGCTCGAGACAGGATTGCTCAAACCACTCGTCCGCAGAGCACGTAGTGCCCTGCTCAGTGGCCGCATTACTCTCAAAGAGTTCCTCGAAATCGTTGCCAAGCTTTGACCCAAGCTCTGACCTTGCGATAGGGTAATACCAATCCTTTTTGGATTGGAAGCGAGGCAGTGTCATGACCATAAAATCGGTCTTTGTGTTTTCCCCTATTCTCAAAGTAAAAATGTGGGGTGGAAAATCCCTACAAAGCAAGTTTCCCAATGTGAAACCTGACGGTGGTGAAGGTCCCCTTGGTGAAGCGTGGCTTTTCGGTGATCTTGATGAGGGTGCAACAAAAGTACTTTCAGGTCCTCATGAGGGAAAAACACCGAGACAATTAGCCCATGAGTTTGGCCTAGAACTGACGGGTCCATCTCTTGGCACAATTTTAGAAGAGGGTTTTCCCCTACTCTTCAAACTTATAGATGCTCAACAACGCCTTTCCCTGCAAGTACATCCAACAGATGAAAAAGCTCGTGAACTCGAGGGAGAACCAAGAGGCAAGAGTGAAGCCTGGTACGTCGTTGATGCCGAAGTTGGTGCACGTTTGTTCCTTGGCACCAAAACAGATGAAGCTGCCGTAAAACTATTACCCAATCTCGAAACTGAAGAAGGAGAAAAACAATTGGGTCGTGTTGCAGCCAAACCTGGTCATGTCTATCCAGTCTCTGCAGGCACGCTCCACGCCATTGGTGAGGGTATCTTGTTGGCTGAGATTCAGCAGAGTTCTAATACGACTTATCGGGTTCACGATTGGGGTAGAGTGGGACTCGATGGCAATCCACGCCCACTTCACTTGGAGAAGGCCATTCTCTGCACTGATACAGGACCATGGCAGGCCCCACCAGAGAGATTACCATCGTGGTCTGACGATGGAGGGTTGTTCGAACTTCTCGCCAGATCCGACTATTTCCTCTTTGAACGAATATCTCTACGTGGAAGAGTGGAATTGCCAACAGAAGAGAGCGGATTTAGCCTCTTGCTGCCTTTGACAGATGGAGTAACACTTGTCCATGAAGATACTGTCCTCCCCTTACCTGCCTTCCATGCAGCTCTGGTTCCTGCCTGTTGGAGAGAGCTTGTCCTCAACCCCAAAGAAGAGCATTCCATAGTCTTACGCGCTGCTCCTCTTACACTTGCTGAGAGTAAAGGCAAGTGGAGAGGATTATCAGCAGAAGAAGCAGACAAAGCTCGATTCTGAAAGGAGCCTCCCTTGAGTGGTTCATTTAGCGCAGTAATCATGGCAGGCGGAGCTGGCACCCGCTTTTGGCCCAAAAGTCGTAGGCTCTCTCCCAAACAGACACTTCCCTTTCTCAATGGTGAATCTTTGCTACAAAGAACTGTTCGCCGTCTCTCACCTCTCGTTGCACCAGAGGATTTTCTCATCGTAACTGGCAGCGATCAGCTCGCCTTGGTCAGAGATCAGCTGAAAAATCTTCCAGAGAAGAGTTTCATTGGTGAACCTGCAGCAAGGAACACAGCGCCATGCATAGCCTTGGCTGCCCACATTCTCCACGAGAGAGATCCTGAAAAACCAATGATAGTAGTGGCCTCAGACCACTTCATTGGCAAGGAAGAGCTGTGGTTGAAAACCTTTGCCAAAGGAGCTGACGCGGCAAAAGAAAAAGGACGAGTAGTCGTTTTTGGTGTGAAAGCAACAAAAGCCCATACAGGTTATGGATATGTGAAATTTGCTCAGGAACTGGAAAATGGCCTTTTTGCAGTAGATGGATTTCGCGAAAAACCTGACGAGGAAACTGCTCAGGAATACATTGATGATGGTTCATATTATTGGAATAGTGGCTGTTTTGCTTGGCGTCCAGACACCCTGTTAGACCTAGTCAAAAGACACATGCCCAAACTTGACGGATTACTGGAAAAACTGAGCAAGAGCGAGCACTTCCAACAAGACTTAAAAGAGCTCTATCCAACTGCACCTGACATTTCCGTTGATTATGGAATTATGGAAAAATGCGACGCAATAACTGGCCTCATTCTTGATGTTGGCTGGAACGATGTGGGAGCTTGGCCTGCTCTCTTTGACGTCGTGGATAAAGATGAAAAGGGCAATATCCAATTTGGTTCAGACAACTTGTTGATTGATTGCAAAGACTCATTGTTTTGGGGAGAGGATCATCTTATCGCCGCTGTTGGAGTGGACGACCTCGTTGTTGTCCAATCTGGAGATGTGATTCTCGTCTGCCCACGAAGCGAGGGTCAAAGGGTCAAAGAACTCGTTGCTGAGTTAAAAGCCAAGGGCAGAAAAGACCTGATGTAACTCAGGCACGCCGCCGACGGCGCGATGCCAAAGAAGGATGCAAGGAATAAATAATTTCCACAAAAACATCAACTAAATGTGCATCAAATTGTTCACCTTTGTGAGCGATCAATTCATCTATTGCTTCTGGGATACGCATTCCTTCACGATAAGGTCTAGTAGTCGTCATGGCATCAAAAGCATCAGCGATGCAGACAATTCTTGCGCCCATTGGGATTTCCTCACCACGGAGGCCATAGGGGAAACCTTTTCCATCGACTCGTTCGTGATGGTATCTGATGATGTCAGTTACGTCTTTCAGGAATTCGATTGACTGAATCATATTTGCGCCAACGACGGGATGTTTACGAATGTGGGCCATTTCAACGGCAGTTAATTTACCTGGTTTGAACAAGATGGCATCACGAATACCAATCTTGCCAATGTCATGTAACAAAGCAGCATGGCGAATGGTTTCCACCTTTTTTCTATCCATGCCAAGTTTTTTCGCAATCCGCACTGAGTCTTTGGCCACACGTCGAGAATGACCATGAGTGTACGCATCTTTTGCCTCTAGGGCATTGGCCAAAGAACGAATGGTGTCAAAGTACACAGTGATCAAATTTTGATATAACCGAGCATTCTCAATAGCAATACCAGCATGCGAAGCCAAAGTATTGAGCAAATTGAGGTCATCCTGGCCAAAAGGTTTCTTGTGGCTCAGAGGCCGCTCGAAGTTGAGCACACCAATAACCTGATCTTTGTTCACGATGGGTGCGCTTATAAGGGTCAACGCTTTGTTTGTACCTTTCACATCGATAAAACGAGGATCTTCTCTTGTGTCGATGACCAAAATAGGTTTGTGTGTTTCGGCAACGACACCAGCAACACCTTCACCAACGCCAAAACGTAGATTTGTCGTTTCCTCACGAGATAGCCCTTTTGATACGGAAATGACCAACTCATTCGTCGTTTCGTCAACGAGCATGAGCGAACTTCTATCTGCCTCGATAATTGACGAAATCATATCAACGATGTACTGCAGCAAATTGTCCAAATCGAGAGATGAGTTGAGTGCTTTACCCACTTCAGTAATGAGTGACAATTCAGCAACTTGGCGTTCTGAGCGTTCAAAGAGCTGCGCATTTCGTACAGACTGAGCAACTTGGGAAGCAATTGCCATGAGCAGGTCGAGATCGCTTCGTCGGAAGACCTTCTCATCCTCAGTTGAAGAGACGAGCATTGCACCAAATGTCTGCCCTTGAATACTGAGAGGGACACACAACAATGATGTTGTTCCATCACATATGGCATTGCGGAAGTCTTCAAAGAGGTTCTTGTCGCTACTATTTATCAATAGCGGCTCTTCGTTGCGAACGACCCAACCCAAGACACCCTTTTCAGCTTGAGAGGAATAATCCACGATACGACGAGTACCATGTTTTTCTGGAGTACCAACTATCAACTCATCGGCACCTGAGCGGCGGAGAAGCACAGCCGTTCCTGAGGCCGAAAAGACGTCAGTCACCGTGACTATTATCTCATCCAACATTTCTGCCAAATTTAGGGTTTGGCCACAGGCTTTACTGACGGAATAGAGTGCCTCGATTTGCTCGAGGCGTGACCTGTTCTCTTCGACGTGCGTTGCAGCCTCCATGACCTTGGAGACCTGGCTGGCAAGGCTAGACAGAATTTGCTGCTCAAACTCTGAGAAAGCATTCGTCTCGAAGGAATCGACTACCAAAACACCAATGACGCGGCCATTGAGCTTGATGGGCACTGCCAACTCGGAGCCAGCTTGATAACTCACGGCGATATAGCGAGGATCGGCACTCGTATCACCAGAATTCACGGGGATACCATGCTCAGCAACCCAGCCAGTAATACCTTGTCCAACAGGAATGCGGTAATCCTTGTCAAACTCTGGCTGTACACCGCGTGCAGTGTAGATGAAGAGCTCCTTGCGAGCCTCATCGAGTTTGAGGATGAAGCCGGTAGTGGCATTTGTAATGTAGGTAGAAATATCAGTCAGGTAAGTGAGCAAATCATCTGTCTCCACGAGAGAGTTGATGATTTTTGTCGAATCGACGAGGAAGAGGAGCAGTGTCTCTTTTTTAGTCAACTCCTGCGTTTTTACCTCTTGTGCCACCTTTGTCAGCACCCAATCACGAATGAGTACAAAAACCTCTCCGCGTGGCGAGGAAACTACGGGGATGGATTGGGCAACAACGTCAACTTTGACATTTTCCCGCATAAAATGTGATTTCAAACCATCTGAGCTAAAGTATGGTCCCGTCTGCAGAACGGAAAGGAGGTGGTCAGCCGGTTTGATGGGCAAGAGATTGAAACCAAAGCCTTTTTTACACTCAATTGTTATTGGTTCATCACCCAATTGAAGATTTTCTTTCAAGCAACCACGACATCTGCAGCCAAGAAGCTTTTGGACAGGACAAGCAATATTGCCTGAAGTCGTTAACAAGGAAATCTCTGCTAGGGAGAGAAAACGAGCTTCCAAAGCGAAAGAGCCTTTAATGAGTGAGGTTATGAAGCGTCGCTCTTTTGCAGGCAAGAACGAATCTAGAGAGGGTGAGAAATGCGCCATCTCTTTCCGTCCTACCCCGCTCGTGCCAAAGGGATTAGCTGAATAAGCCTGATTCTCACCCATGAAGCCCACTTAGGTCAACATGAAAAGACCGGGCACCCAAAAAGGTGCCCGGCCGCATAGGTACGTCTTTGGTGCTTATTCGTCGTAGAGATTCTCGAAACGATCCTGCTTTTCTTCGCCTTCGCGTTCAGCATCCTCTTTGCCCTGGCCAGTCATAATGGCGATAAGGGCTTGAGCTTCCTGTTGCGTGGCTTTGAAGACCTTCAAGAATTCAGTCCAATTGCTCTGACCAAACTCGAGTTGAACATAGTTGGGTTCGATTTTCAGAAAAGGAATCATTACAGCCAAACCGTGAGTGTCTTTGACTGAGAGCAAAGGAGAACCGAGCAAGTTTCTGAAATGCACCACACATGCGTCATGAGCTTGGATGACACCATCAGCGAGAGTGGCAATCTCTTCTTTCATAGCTTCGTCAGCGTCTGACTGAGCGATAAAAGCTTTCATTACTTCAGCGAAGTGAACGATGTCACGGTGAGCGGTCAACTGCAAAAGAACAGTAGGCTCTGTGCGTGCAATCTCTCCACAGTGCTGAGTATTGATTACTGCCTGCCAACAGAGTTCGCGAAGTGCAGGATTCTTGATAGCGCCAGCAAATGCTTCCAAGGCTTCTGTCAAAGCTGCCACTTTGTCCAAATCACAAAGAGCCTGTGTACAGTTGGCTTTGTGGAAAGGATTCACAGCCATAGCATTGGTGCGAGCATAATGCTTTGTGTATTCATCAACGATGATACGACCAAGTCCTTCGCCGTCCATTGTTGGATCTGCGACGAGAGGAGCTAGGAACTTGTCATAGGGCCAACCATCACCAGGTTCGGTCTTGGCAGAACCAATACCATAACGAGCGTCGTTGCGAAGTTCGTGCATAACTTCGACCATACCCATAAGACATGCGTCAAAACTCACGATTTCGAAGCGTTTTCCGCCCATGAGCTCTTCCCGAACGAGAGTAAGTGCTTCTCTAACGTCAGTTGTGGAGAGAGCTGTCGTAGTACCGTCAGCGTGATGATCAAAGGCAATGGCTTTATCATTGCTGCCAAAAGGACCATCAGTTTTGGCTGGCTGGAAAGGGCGAACAGAAGTTGTACGTTTTAGCAAACTCTGAACACGTTTGGATGCGATGTATTTTGTGAGGCCAGCTTTGCCACCGCCACCTTGGATCTCTTCCACTGCTGCGATGAGGTCCTGAACATCCTTGGGGGATGTGAAATCAAGAGGCATGGCGTCTACGCTCTGGTACCAACCAGAACCGTGGTTCCACAGTATTACGATGGTTTTCTTAGCTGGATAATTTGTAACGCCCCATTTGAGGAAGTCTACAAAGACCTGTTTAGAGCCCATGTCAACTTCACCAAGGTTTTCAACGACTTCAGAATTGATCTTGTCGAAGTCATTGTCTTTTGTTACGTAATAACGGCAGGAGCCTACATTCGTTGGGGAATACTCTTCACTTCCGTCAAACTGAACGATGACATTGACGTCATCAGAGGAACCGACGGTCTCCATTTCATTGATGTCGATGAGACCAAAGGGAGCCAAATCGTTATCAGCTGCACAGTAGACCATGACGGTCCATTCTTTCTCTGCACGTGCAGTGCCCATCGTGGCTACTAATAACAGCGCCAGTAGAGCGACCCAAGTGAACTTCTTTTTGTTGTTCTCCATCGACGTTCCTCCTTCAAGGACACAGTAGGTACCAAAGCACCAATTACGCACCCATTTGCCAAGGTATGACAAAACAACATGCCCATAAGAACTCTGACACACAAAACTTAATGCATGCCAAAGTGCTCTGGATTCTATCTACTGTTTCGACACTCATCTTGTTGCATCTAATTTGTCACAATTTTTCGACATAAGGGAAGCTTCTTGTCATCTTTGTCTTGCCCGCCCTTTATTTAGGGGCTTCTTCCACAAACCACTCCTCGGATCTAGATTATCAAAAAGATTATTGGCACCCGAGTTTACGCGCACAGTGCCTTCTCTTTGACCGAACCAGACGTCAATGAATTGCAGACCAAGGTGATAATACTGTGGATACCTGTCAGTTAGCTCTATAAGTGTATCCATGGCTCTCTGAGAGCTATATTTCAACACTAATTGACGTAGTCCAGTCACTTTGTTTGGGCAAAAACCCAAGTTTTGATACATTCTGAGTTCGTTTTCCAGTTGTTTGGAAGGCGAAGAAGCCACCGGAATCACAACAGAAGGAACACCCTCTACGTAATAAATCGACCAGCTCTTCCCTATTCGAGCAATAGGCTCTTTGTTGGCCAACCAGTTGTATTTCTTTTCCTCAGTAGCTTTTGGGACAAAATAACGAGCAGTAGCTGAAATGGCTATATAACCATTTCTTGGCACTCCTACTGGTATTGGATTGACGAAGACAGGTGTTCCCTCAGGCAGTTCGTGCAGCTTGTCCACCAATGCACCATCATCTTGTCCCCAATCGAGATCAGGGCCACCTATTGGAGGTCCCTCCCCTTCATACAAAGTTCCAAAAATGTTGAAGTAGGACAGGTGGTGAGGAAAGCTCGAGAAGGAGGCCAGCAAATTCAATGAAATGGCAAAAATGATCACACTCTTTCGCCTTGGAGTCATGTTCTCGACGAGAGCTCCCAAAGAAACAAATAGGAATGGATAGAGAGGAAAGAGATGCCTCAGTCCGCTCTGGGAGCGATTGACTGCTGAAAGTGCCAGAAAATAGCATAGCCCTATTCCGCCATAAAACAGTATTTCACGTTTTGGTGGCATAAGACGGCCAATAAGCAAAAAAACCAACACGAAGAGAAGTAAGAGCGTTCCAGGCAGTGTTTTCAGTAGAAAGACAACAGGATAATAATACCAAAAACCTCCCATTTTCTTTTGTCCCCACAAAAAGGCAAATCCGCCAAACTTGGCCTGTTCCATTTTTTTTCGAAAGGAAAAGACTGCACATTCCGGTAGTGGCTTGACGGCTAACTTAAGGTAAGAAGGCCAGTTATCGGGAGCCTTGTTCGCAAAACAGCCATGAAATCGATATGTTGCAGAAAAGATTAACCAAGCACAGAAGAGAATGACAAGAGTGGCGAGGACAAATTTCAACCAGCTACTCTCTCGCTGGCTCATCAGATAAAGTAGGGCCAGTGGCAAGAGAACAGCAAAAGTCAAACTTGTGAACTTGGCTGCAAGAGCACATCCCATAGATAGTCCGACCAGAACATTCCAACTGAAATGTTGCCCTTTGGCATACCCCTCCCACAAGAAGAAAAAAGTGACAAAAGAAAAAAGCGCTACACCCACATCGAGAGTCGAAAGTGAACTGTGAGCAATAAATGAAGGTGAAAGAACATAACATGACAAAGAGAGCGCCGCCCCCCAAGGGCCAAAACATCTTTTGCTGGCACAATAGATTGCCAAAGCCAGCGCGAAGCCCAAAAACAGGTTCATGGCCCTCGCTAGTCTGGGTACATCCTTTCTTGGCACGTATGACCTGTTACTCAAGATGTACGGAAGGCCAAAAAGGTTCTGAATGAGCGGAGGATTACGAAATCCATCATTGGGCAACCCCATCTTCAACCGAAGGTATCCAGCTGCACAATGAATTGCCTCATCAGCAGTGAGAGACCAGGTGGATAGGAGATAAGCCCCCTGAATTACAAAACCCAAAAGGAGGAGTGAAAGTAACAAAAAGCGTAAGCGCTGAGTTGTCACAAGTAACACCAACCTTATTCTGGCGAAAATCCACTACTCATACAACAGCATCGCGCATTCTGCCCTGAAAAGACAAGTCAAGGCGAAGCAACACTCACTCCTAGATTGAATTCTCTCAAACGGCACAGATTTTCCATGTATAGAAGAACGCCTTATCATATGGGGGATGAAGTGAAATTCGAAATTGGTTCTATCGACGACCTTATCTCTGCCGTCTCCATTTGCCCAGATGCAGTAGTTCTTGTCACTGCCGAAGGCACTATTTTTTTCGCCAACGAAAAGGCTTTGTCTCTCCTATCCATCAACTCTTCATCAGAAGATGAGTTGAGTCTACAGAACCTGCTCTTTCTCCCACACAACAAGAATTGGCCACAATTACTTCAGCAGCTGCCAACAAACACGAGCAAGACAGTGGACGCCAAGACAGGACAAAAGGACAATCGAATTGAGCAGGTGACCATTTCCCTCTGTTCAATCGCCGGTTTACCATCACTCTATTGGTGTTCCCTGAAAGACAGCACCCACAGCCACAGAGCAATGGAACTAATGCGAAAAACCTGCAACTTGCAACGAAGGATATTGGAAACGGCTGCCGCTGCGATTGTAGTTGCCGATGAAAATGGTGTTGTTTCAGCTGTCAACGAGGTCTTCATTACCATTACAGGTATCCCACAAGACGAGATTGTTGGTCGTAACTGTAATACATTTAAGGAAGCCAACACTGAAGAACTCGATGTCTTTTCATTAATGGCCGAGGGAAAACCACTGAGAGATCTACTCTGTTCCCTAAAAGCACGTAATGGCCGCACCCTTTCAGTAATGCTCAACATTGAAAGAACTTACAAAACAATCGTCTGCTCATTCATAGATCTGACAGATTTCTTTCAGGCCCGGCGCGAGGCAGAAGAGGCCAACAAGGCCAAAGATCTTTTCTTGGCAAATATGAGCCATGAAATCCGTACTCCCCTCAATGGGATTATTGGAATGGCTGAACTAGCTCTTTCAACCAATCCCAAAGAAGATGTGGGCCAATTTTTGACAGTTCTACTCAGTTCGGCAGAATCATTGCAAACCTTGGTCAATGACATACTCGATCTTTCCAAGGTGAGTGCCGGGAAAATCGAATTGGATGCAGTGCAAGTGGATTTGCTCGACTTGTTACATTCTACTTGCCGATCAACATCTTTGGCTGCCCACCAGAAAGGGCTGGAACTCCTCTGCCTCATTGACGATGACGTTCCTCGCTCAGTTATGTTGGACTCCATAAGG
>CAZXTJ010000139.1:6691-14608 GCA_964643655.1 uncultured bacterium | reverse complement strand
CTGCGCTTTGCCCCTTTTTTTCATGCTCTCACTCAATACATCTTTGTGGCTATAGAATGTGTCAGTCAAACCATCAACAGTCACTTTGATGATGTCCTCTTCTGCAAGCCTATCCATGACTGACTTTTTCAGTAAAGCACCACGCTGATATGCAATCTGCTCTGCTGACACAAAACCATGGGCTTTGATTGTCCTGTTGACGAGATGGTCAACGTACTCTTCACGACTAGGTAGCGACGTGTCCACTTCATGAGGCAAAACACGTTCAGCCAAGTCGTAAACCTTTTCAAAACCTTCTCGCCTGGCAATCATCAATCGCCCTTCGTGGAACAACCTTTCAAGGGCAGCTTTTGCTGGTTTCCAATCCCACCAGGGACCGCCTCTAGCTTCTGTCGTCTTGAAATCGCGAGCTTTCAAAGGCCCTTCTTTTTCTATTCTTTTCTCAACAGATTTCATGACTTTTCGGTTGGGTTTGAACCAATGGCTGCCACCTTCTGCCAACCACTTTTTCCTCAACAATGAATAACGATAATGACTCATTGGCAGGTAAGCAGCAGCGTGACTCCAGTATTCGAAGACTTTTCCTCGAGCCACCAACTCATCGAGCATTGCTGGTGCATAGTTGGGAACTCTCGTCCATAGCGTATGATGATGTGCTCGTTCGACGACTGCAATGGTGTCTATTTGAATGTAGGTCAGCTCTTCGATTGCCCGAGCCGTTCCAGCCAATCCACTACCAAAAGGCTTCTTTGCTCTCAATCCCTGATTGTGAAGAGCCAGTCTTTTGGCTTGGGTCATCGATAACTTCTTTGTCACGGCATTATCTCTAGTCCAGAAGCTGAAAGGGCACCATCGCTCTCTTTCTTGTAAAAACCCAGTTGATGAGCCATTTTTAGAGCAGGACGCAAACGTTGATAAACATCTTCCATCGGTGCATGAGTCGCTTCATCCACAAAGCTCTGTACCATCTCAGCAAAGGCAGAGTCTGGTTTGGGGAAGACCTTCAATTCGATTTTTTCCTCTGCCTTGATTTTGCCAGCAGCTTTGGCCAACTCCAGAGCTTTCTCAAAACCGCCCAGTTCATCAACGAGGCCCAAATCTTTGGCGTCCAAACCTGTCCAGACACGCCCCTTAGCCACCTGCAGAACCTTCTCTTTTGGCAGCTTTCGTCCCTGAGCTACCTTACTGGTAAAGTCCTCATAAATCCTATCGAGGCTTGCCTGCAACCTATCCCACTCAGAGCGAGAGAACCTTTTGAAAGGTTGCCAGAGACCGGCATTGCGACTCGTGTGCACTTCATCCCAAGAGATACCAATTTTTTTATAAAGCTCCATCATATACATCTTGCCTGCCAAGACGCCAATTGATCCTGTCAAAGTAGCTGGTTGGGCCACGATTTTGTCAGCTTCCATGGCGACGAAATAACCGCCAGAGGCAGCAAGGGATCCCATAGAGACGATGACGGGTTTTCCCTCTTTCTTGGCTCTGATTGTCTCTCGCCAAATTGTGTCAGAAGCAACGTAAGAGCCACCTGGGCTATCAACTCTGAATAGAATTGCCTTAACGGTTTTGTCTTTGATGGCTTGGCGAAAACCTTTACACACGGTATCAGAGCCCATCATAGAGTCTTCCATCATGGGATCATATCCACTCTTGCCACGTTTGACGCCACCAACACCATAAATGAGAGCTATTCGTTTTCCTCGACGGAAAGGGCTCTTGACCTTCTTGAAGTACTTTTTGAATTTGACGAATTTGCACTCTTTGCCAAACTTCTTTTTTAACTTTTCCCTCACTTCGTCTCTGTAAGCCAAACCATCGACAAACTTCGCTTCGAGAGCTTCTTCTGCCAACAAGGGACCACTGTTGGCCACTTCCTTCACTCGCTCTACAGTCAAACCACGTGCTTCGGCTACTCCTTGGCAAATCTGTTCGAAGAGAGAATTCATCAACTTGACGGAAGCTTCACGGTGAGCCGGAGTAAACTTCTTGAACTTAAAGAAGTTGAGAAAGTTTTTGTACTCTTTGCGATGATCCATCTGTGGTTCCACACCGAGTTTGTCCAAAGTTCCTCTGATGAAAGGCGACGCAATCATCAAACCGTTGAAGCCAATATCACCTGAAGGCTGCAGATATATCTCATCAAAAGCTGTGGCCAAATAATATTTGGCGTGGCCACCAGAGAACTCGCCAAAAGTCTCAGCGTAAGCAACTGTGAACTTCCCTTTGGCCCGAAAGGCCTTGATAGCGTCACGTATCTCCTGGACACGAGCAAGGCGTAAGCCGCCTCCAATACGTGCCACGAGGCCAACTATCCTCTTGTCATCTCGAGCTTTGATGAGCCCTTCTACATAGGAGCGAACAGTTGGTTTTTTGCCGTGAAGTGCTTTGCTCAAAGCTTTGCCTGGCACATACTCGTCTAGCCCTTTTTGAAAGTCTACGACAAGTACGGTTTTCTCCTCTATGCCCTCTCCACAAAGAGCACAAAGCATGAGGCCACAACCGCCAATTCCCATACCAGCAAGGCCTACTCCGCCAATGATTGCCAAGGCAACAACGAGGTAACGTCCAATATAACGACTATTCATCATGCCCATCCCGTCCAATAAAAGAACACAGCTGAGTTTCAACTTAGTTTGTCACAAGAGTATAATTCTTGCAATCACTCACTAGATTCTAAAAGGATGTGCAGATGGCAGGTAGATACGTACAAATCGACAATGGCTATAGACGCATGTGGAAAGTAGAGCGCCTTTGGGAATTGGCTGAAGAGCTGCCAACAATAGAGATTGCTCTCGAGGAAATAGTCGGTTTGGACCAAGTGACCTGGTTCTCAGACACTCAACGGCCAACGATACGTTCTATCGTTGGCCACTGCCAGCGCATTTTGAACTGTAATCTCTCTTACCCTGTCATCTTGACTGAAGACAATCGCGTCTTTGACGGTATGCATAGAGCTGCTCGCCATCTCCTTGATGGGAAAGACAAAATCCAAGTCAAACGTTTCGAGAAAAATCCACCACCCTGTGAAGAGGGTGAGCTTTAATCTCTAACGTTCTTGAACCCTCTTAGCTTGGAAGTTCAACTCCAGCACCCTCGAGGAATGCTCTCGTCATTCCCTCCCAAGTGAAATAGGGAATGGTTATGTCAAAGGCTGCCTGTCCCATTTGCTTGCGCAAATTGGCATCACCCACGAGCAGTGACAGAGCTTGCCCAAAGGACTCAACGTCATCTGCTGGTACGATGATGGCTCCAGGCCCTACCTGCATTTTGTCCACTTCTTTGTACTCATCACCACGAAGGTATTCTACGGCAAAAGGCACGAGGTCTGATGAGACTGCTGGTGTGCAACATGCCGCTGCCTCTTGGATGGACATTCCAAAACCTTCCATGACTGATGGAGTGCAATAGATGTCAGAGACACGATAGAGATCAGGAATGGTATCCCAAATGGAACCAAGGACTGCTACATCCTTTTGCAGACCCAACTCATCGATGAGACCAAGGAGTGAGTCATAGAGCTCTTTGCGAGTGTCATCAATGGTCACTGCGAGAAATACTTGTGGGAAGGTTTCACGCACTTTGTGGAAGGCTTTGATTAGCACATCTTTACGTTTGGTTTTGTCGGTGCGACTGACCTCAGAGATGATTAATCTCTTCTCGAGCTCCTCTTTGGCTGTTCCACTCTTCTCAGCAAAGAGCTGCCAAACCTTTGCATCTTTAGCTACCTCTGCTGGATAGAACCTTTTGGTATCGATGCAGGGAGGTAAAAAGAGTTGCTCCTGCTGATAGTCATAATCCTCGAGAAGTGCTTGTCTGATGGCAGTCGATGTAGCACCAATGGAAGAACATTTTGAAATGAGCTTTTGCTCAACGGCAATTCGTTCGTCTACGCGCAAGTTCGCCCACTGTTCCTCCTCCATATTGCGTTTTTTGATTGTGCCCAAAGAGTGAGGAACCCAGATATGTGGCACGGCAGTGGACATTTTTTCGATGACTGACGAGGCAACTGCAGCACCATCCCAATAATGAGATATGACTGCCACGAAATCCGTTCCCTCTTCCTGGAGCTGTCTTTTCAATTCATCAGCCAATTGGGGAATTTGGGGTTCCATGTCTTCTTTGCGGATGAACTCTTTCTTTTCGTCCTCCACATATAGAATTCTTTCATGTTCACTTCGATAAGAAAGCCCACGCTGACGTGTCGCTCGCGAAGGATGGAGGAAACCTCCTCTGTTGGCTGTCGTTACCCTATAACCTTGATTGACGAGGGCGTCAGAGAATTGATTGACAAAGACATTCTGTCCACCCGTATCAGGCAATCCTGCAATGACTTCGAATTCATGAACTCCATGGTTGGTCACCATCAAGATGTGAGGTCGTTCAGATGCGAGAAATGCCTTGTGTTTCTCCCAATCATTGATTGCTGGTACAACTTTGCCTTCCAAGTCGACAACGTAGTCCACATCTCTTTTCAGGGCAGCAAGTTTATCCTGCTCTATCTCCAAAACTGTCTCACCAAAGGGAGTCAAAGGATCACGACCGCGTGCTTCACGATGGGCCAATGTTGCTTTGTAATCTGTTTCCAAGAAAATGCGAATGTCGGCTTCTTTGATTTTTGCAGACCAAGTGCCCTCGAGAACGAGTACTTCAACGTCATCAAACTCAACATCTTTTCTCTCGTGAAGGATGACATTTTCAGGATTGTCGATGAACCGTAGGTCTAGTTTCTCTTCTCCCTCCTGGAAGGAAGTAACTATCTTCGACAAACGAGAGAAAAGGATCTCCTCTTCTTCGCCAAGAAAGCTGCGAAGCCCCTCTTCTCCACTTTTTTCAAAAAGCTCTTCACGGAATTTCTCATTATCCCTAGGTGGTCTGATGGCATAGTTGTCACAGGAGACTACGTAAGAGTTTTTGCCCTTCTTATGAAACATGGTAGCAAGGAGTGACGCAGTTTCAGACTTTCCTGAACCGGAAGGCCCTGAGACAGCGATGACACGCTTCTTTGCTGCTCCTATTAGAGGTTCCACAAAAGAGAATATCTCTTCGGCGCGTTTGACCTTTTCAGGAGTGATGAGGATTACGTCTCCCACCATGTCGCCTTTGACGAGAAGAGAGTATTCCATAAGCTTTGCCTTTCCGCATTTCCACTCATTATGGTTTTGGTCCGGCGCAAATTATAAGGCTCAGGCTGAGAATGCAAGCCCCTAATTTATCTTTTTTTCACAAGACGCAAAACAAGCTTGTTTATGTGTATTGTTCGGCGCGACAGCTGGCCGTACATAGCGTCAAAGGTGAATGATATCTCATTCTGCCCCTCTTTGAGATATTCGATGGGGAATCTCTGGTAATAAGGGCCTTGACCGTGCTTTTTGGCCACAATGGGGCTCGAGTAGTGGTAGATGGGCCCATAACCATTGAGCATGATGGCCAAAGCCCCAGCTTCACCTGTACTAAGGCGTGTTTTGAACTCGGCCAAGTCAAATTCCTGCAAACTGTCGACAGTAAAGCTCGTGCGCCAAACTGAAGGAACATGGTCAGTGGCAAAAGGCGTCCGGCTGCCTACTCTGGCGACTTCTGCTCCTTTGGTAAACTCTTCAACGAGAATAGCTCCTTCGGCTACTCTGGCATAAATCAGTTGCTCTTCGACTTCTCCAACCAATGGAGTAGCCGAGCATGCAAACTCGCCCAATTCTGGCCAAGGCAATTTCAAGCGAGGGCCTTCTTTATAAATGACAAAGAGAGAGAATGAAGCGAGTTTCCATATATTTTCATAAAAGGCATAACGAGTAGAAACTTTGCATAGTTTCGTTCCGAGTATGAGCGGAGAAAGGGCAAGAGCTCTTCTAAACCTATCAACGACTCTTCTCTCTTCGAGCTTTTTTTCCAACTTGTTTTTTGAAGTGCTCATATTGGCCCTTTTGCGGGCGTTCTCAGCTTTTTGCTCCTCATCAGAAAGAACAAAACGTTTCTTGTCATCAACGTTCATTTTGTTCACGATGAGTGTCACTGAAGCGGAAGAGTTGCCTTCGAGGCCATCAACATAGTTTTTGGGAACGAGAGTTTTGAGCTCTTTGACTGTCTTGTTCACCGCCTGCTGCAGTAAATCATTCAGAACAAATGTCTCTTTTCGACTTTCGTTTACTTGCACATCGATAGTGACCTTACGCGCCTTCCTTGTCACACTTTCAGGCAAAGAGACACGAAAATTGTCGCCTTCTCTTCTTTTGGCTCTAATGACTGAACCCTTGTCAGTATGAAAGACGACACTAATGGCTCTCGAAGCGGCCAAGTCCACCTGTAACTCATTCTCACGGATTTGCGCTTCCCCAATTTTGAACTCGAAACGACGAGTCGTTGCTCGTTTTAACATTGAGCTCTTGCCATTGGGTAAAAGGACTTTGAAGGAATAACTCTTTCCTTCCTTCAATCCCTCTAAAAGTACTGAATGGTCTGTAGTTTCGCCACCAACACCGTGAAACACGCGCTCGAGTTCATTGACCATCACTCTTGAAGGATAAGGTGTTTCACTTTGCCAAGTAACTACGATTTCACCAACATCTGACTCAGCCTTTAAAGACGTAATCGTGTAGTTTGCCTCTTTGAACCAGCCAGCCTTGCTGCCTATCCAATACAAACCGCCAATCAAGAGAAGGAATGAAAACAAGAGTCCAGCCATTAAAGCTCTCTGTTGATTACTTTTGTTTGGCTGCAAACGTTCCATGACCTGACGTGCGGCCACAGCTGCAGAACTGTCTGTCGAAGGCGTCGAAGAAGACAGTACCTTCGATTTTTTAGTACCTAGCCTTCCCCCAGATTTAATCGTCTCCAGGGCTTTGATGACTTCTTGTCCGTTCTGAAAACGATCGTCCGGATCGCGGCGAAAACACTTGCGGAAGAATGAATTCCAAGCGGGACTAATTCCTGGAACTAGTTTCGTCACAGGCTCCGGTCGCCCCACCATTATGCGACTGACGACCTCTTCCAAAGTGTTGGCCATGAAAGGTTTTTCGCCTGTCAACATTTCGTAACCAATGACACCAAGGGAAAAAATGTCGGAGCGTCCGTCCACTTTTAGTCCCATGAGGATATCTGGAGAAAGATAGAGGGGAGTACCTATCATTGCACCAGTTTTGGTCAAGGTCGTGCGATTGATGTCTCGGGCCAAACCAAAATCCACGAGAACTAGTCTCTCATTTTCAGCAATGATGATATTGGCAGGTTTGAGATCACGATGAACCACTCCAGTAGGATGGAAATGATCAAAAGCTGATGCCATTTGTCGAAGATATGAGATAGTTCTCTCTGCAGACAGATCTCCCTCACGTAAGAGAATGTCATCAAGAGCTGGATATGGCAGGTACTCCATTGCGTAATAAGGACTACCAGAAGGCAGTTCACCCATAGAGTAAACCTTGACGATGTTGTCATGGTTCAATCTCTGACAAGCTTCGAATTCTCCACGAAATCTCTTGCGCAGTGGAGGTTGTCTGTCCAGAGGAGACTGCATGATTTTAAGAGCAACTTTGCGATTGTTCTCTTTTAGATCGTCAGCCTCAAAAACAAAAGCCATGGCACCATTGCCAAGAAAATCAATGACCTCATACCTGTCATCGATTATTTGGCCTATGAGGCTCATCTCGTCCACGACTACTGACTCTTTCGCCTCAAGCGCACAATGATAGCGTCTAGATAAACAGTATGTTTGATCCTTTGATTGTGCATAGCCGTAAATGAAATGGAAATATCGTTTCTTCCACTACGCAGAGCTTCTATGGGAAGTGGTTGATAAACAGTGCCTTTTTTCGGTGCTTCTTTAATCAAGGGCGGGCCGAAAAACAGGATAGGAGTTCCATCATTGAGCTCTATCTCGAGCCCTCCAGTTTGAAAACTCGAACCCAACATTGCCAATTCAAT